>CAISUK010000259.1 GCA_903888645.1 uncultured Pseudomonadota bacterium
AGGAAGTTCTTGTCCAAACCCGTATTGATCTTGATATGCCGGGTGTCGATGGCGACATTGCCCGAGCCGAGCGGTGTGCTCGGATCGGGTGAGTCTTTGTTGATGTCCAGCGACATCATGATGCGCCCGTCCGGCGTGATTTGCGGCGTCACTCGCAGCGACAGACTGGCTTTGCGGAAGGACAACGAGGTGGCTCCAGAACTTGTGGCCGTTTGATAGGGGATTTCGGTACCCTGCTCGATCAGCGCCTCCACCTGGTTGGCCGTGAGAACCCGCGGTGTCGATACTGTCTTGCCTTTGCCGTCCGCCTCGAGCGCGGTCAGTTCCAGATTGAGAAACGCCGTTTTCGCCGTGTTGTAGAGCGTCAAGCCAAAGGCACCCGGCGCAGCGCCACCAATGGCAGCAGCGGGCAAGTTGATGTTGGTGGCGCCGGCAAGCGCGCTAGGCGTCGCGGTGCCAGCGATGGGCGGATTGCTGCCGGAAATGATGGCGTGATTCCAGTAGGTGCTGGTCAAGCCGAGCCGAACACCGAGATCCCTGCTGAAGGTGTCGCTCGCCTCGACAATGCGCGCCTCGATCAACACCTGGCGAGATGCCACATCTATTTCAGCAATCACGCGGCGAACATCGTCTAGGCGCGCGGCATTATCCGTGACAAAGATCTTGTTCGAGCGTTTGTCGGAGATCACGCTGCCGCGCTTCGACATGATCGTCTGTTCCTTGTTCTTCAGGAATGCCTGGACGTCTTCAGCTTTTTGGTAATTGATCTGGAAGGTTTCTGTACGCAGTGGCTCAAGATCGCCGATCTGGACCTTGGATTCCAACTCCGACTTTTCCTTGGCAGCCAGTTCATCGCGCGGCGCAATCCAGATGACATTACCGCTCTTGCGCATGTCGAGGCCCTTGGCCTGCAGGATGATGTCGAGCGCCTGATCCCATGGGACATCTTTAAGGCGCAGCGTCAGATTGCCGGTGACGGTATCGCTGGTGATGATATTGAAATTGGTAAAGTCAGCGATGACCTGCAGCACCGAGCGCACTTCGACGTTCTGAAAATTCAGCGAGAGCTTTTCGCCCTGGTAACCACCGCGCGTGCCCTGTACCAACTTATTCGGATTCTCAATGACTTGCTTGATCTCGATCACGAACTGGTTATCGCTCTGATAGGCATTGTGTTCCCAGAGGCCGCGCGGCGAAATGATCATGCGCGTATTTTCGCCCTGCGGTACGGTGTTGATGGTGGTGACTGGTGTCGCAAAATCGGTCACGTCGAGACGGCGACGAAATTTTTCCGGCAATGTTGTCTTGACGAAATCGACGACGAGATTGGGCCCTTGCTGGCGGATATCAATGCCGATGTTCGGATCTGAAAGATCGACGCTGATACGCGCTTCACCATCTTTGCCACGGCGGAAAGCGATGTCGCGCAAACTCTGCGGGTTGGCATGCGGTTGGGCCTCGGCAAAATGCGACACCGTGGGTGCGCCAATCGCCTCGCCAGGCTCCTGCCCCGTAAGCGTCACAAAAAACGCCTTGCCATCGAGGCGGGAAACATAGGTCGTCAGTTTGTTCAAGTTAAGAACCAGACGCGTACGATCGCCGACTTGAACGATGTTGATGCTGCGAACCTCGCCTTCGTTGAATTGCTGAGACGTGCGGCCAAGCGAATTGGCGGTCGCCGGGAGGTCGAACGCGATGCGTGCCGGTGTGGCAATACTGAAACTGGCGGGCGGCGTCGCCAGTGCCTGTTTCATTGTGACCTTTACGATAGTGCTACCGCCCTGCTGGCTAACTTGCAGGTTTTCAACTGCGTTGAGCGATGCCGACTCCGCCGGTGCGGCATTCTGCGCCCAGACAGCGGTCTGTGCACAGACGAAAGCTGCCAATGTGGCCAGGCAACGCATGCGCTTGGCGATGGGTTTCATTTCCTTGCCTCCTGTTCCTGCAACTGCAGGGTACTGTTTCGCTCTACCCAGTCACCAGCGGAATCCTGCACCAGTTCCTTCAGATGAACTTCTGAATCGGTAATGTTGGTGACGATGCCGAAATTCTGGCCCATGTAGTTGCCAATCTTCACCTGATAAAGTGCCTTGCCAGTTTGTATCAAGGCAAAGTTCAAATTTCTCTGTTGCAGCACGCCAACCATCTTGAGACTCTCCAGAGGGAAACTCTCCAGCGGTTCCTTGCGCCGCTCGAAGTCGGGCTTGACTCCTCCCGCGGTCCCTCCGCCAACTTTCTTGTCTGGTTCAATCTTGCTGGCGCGGAAGGGATCGATCAGGTCCATTGCGTCATAGGAAACCACAGGGAAGGGCAATATCTCTGGTAAAGGCGGAACCCGTCCCTTGAGATCCTTGGTCGCTTCCTTCATCCACTGCTTGATATCCTGATGTTCTTCACCACTGCACGCAGCCAGCAGCACCGAAACCAACGCCAACGAGAATAAGCCGGCTTTCATTTGCCCGCCCCCCCTGCCTTGGTCGCTTTCTTCTGTTTGGCGATTTCTTCGTCGTCGAGATACCTGAAGGTCTTGGCCGTGGCATTGAGATTGAGCACGGCGTCTTTACCGACGCTAATATCGATGTCATTAAGCGTGACGATGCGCGGCATTTTGGCGACATCCCCGGCAAAGGCGCCGAGGTCATGATAAGAACCCGTCAATTTGATCTGGATCGGCAATTCGGCATAAAAGTCCTTCATTGACTCGGCACCAGGCTTGAACAATTCGAACTGCAGTCCACGCCCCAAGCCAGCCTGATTGATATCGATCAGCAGGGCTTCCATCTCTGCCTTGTTCGGCAGCTGTTTGAGAAGCACCCCGAACGAACGATCTATCTCGACGAGTTGCTTCTGATACTCCTCAAGGTTGATCGATTGCTGCTTCTTGGCCAGCCATTCATCCTTGAGTTTCTCTTCCTGCTGCTGCTTGCCGTCAAGTTCCTCCAGTTGTCCGCGCCAACCGAACCACCAGCCTGCCAACAGGAACGCCACAAGAACGGTAAACAAAATGATGATTCGCGGCAGCAACGGCCAGAGGCCGGGATCTCTGGGGTCAAGGCTTCTGAAATCGTCGACCAGAACGCTCAGGTTCCAGGCAGGCTTCGCCGTCGTCGCAGTTGGGGCGCTCATGGTTTCTTGTCCTTGGTTGCCGAAACCACACCGCTCTTTCCTGTTGCGGCCTTGTCGGCCTCGCCGGTCTTGCGCGTGATGAAGACGTTAAGATTGAATTCAGAGAGCCTTCGGCTATTCACGGACGAGGCTTTGATTTCGACAAGATCGGGACGTTCCAGCAAAGGCGATGCCTCGAGATTGCGCATCAACGTGGACACGCGCGCATTCGACTGTGCATAACCAGTCAGACTGATCTTCTGATCGCTTTGTTTGAGTGTCTTGAGATAAACACCATCCGGCGTCTGGCGGGCCAACTCATTGAACAAGTGCACTGTTTCGGCGCGGTTGGCCTGCAACGACTCGATGACACGCTTGCGCGAGAGTAGCGAACTGATTTGATCTTTGAGCCGTTTTATCTCGTCAATTTCCTTGTCGAGCGCGGCGATTTCCTTTTTCAGATAATTGTTCTTGTCGTCCTGGCTACCGATGTAGCCATTGATGACGCTATATCCGAAAAACCAGACCAAGCCCGCAGCAACCGTGCTAGCCACACCCAAAGCGTAGAACTGCTGGCGCCGCGCCTTGCGTTTTTCCTCGCGATGCGGGAGCAGATTGATACGGATCACTGATCGAACCTCCTCAACGCGAGGCCGCATGCGACGAGCAACGAAGGCGCGTCGGCAACCAGGCTCTTCGGCCGCACCCGTGTCGACGGAACCATGCTGGCAAACGGGTTGGCGACGACGGTACTGACCTGAGTGCGCGTCGCGACGACTTCGTCCAACCCGGCAATGACTGCGCAACCACCCGCCAGAACGATGTGATTGACCTGATTGTATTGAGTCGAAGTAAAGAAAAACTGCAAGGCTCTGGAAACTTCCAAGGCGAGGTTGTCCATGAAAGGCCGCAGTATTTCTACCTCGTAATTCTCGGGCAATGAGTTGGTTCGCTTGGCCGCCTCAGCCTCTTCGGAGCTCATGCCGTAGGCACGCATGATGTCCTGCGTGAGCAGGCCACCGCCAAAAGCCTGTTCGCGCGTATAGACCGATTGGCTATTGCGCATGACCGTGACGTTCATGACATTGGCGCCAATATCGATCAATGCGATTGTCTGGTTCTTGCCGCCTTCGGGCAACTGAACTTCAACAAGTTCAAACGCAGTTTGCGCCGCGTAGGATTCGACGTCCATCACCAGCGGCTTGAGCCCGGCGGCCTCGGCGCAGGCCACGCGATCTTCGACCTTTTCCTTGCGCGAGGCGGCGATCAACACCTCAACCTCGTCCGGCCCCGAGGGCGCTGGTCCGACAATCTGGAAATCGAGATTGACCTCTTCCAGCGCAAACGGTATGTACTGATTCGCTTCCGACTCGACCTGGGCTTCCATCTCTTGCTCGCGCAGATTGGCCGGCAAGATGATCTTCTTGGTTATGACGGCAGCTGCCGGCAGCGCCATGGCGACATAACGTGTCGATGAACCCAGTCTTTTCCAGGCCCGCTTGACGCCTTCAGCCACTGCCTCGAGGTTGGCGATATTGCCGTCAACTACCGCATCGCGCGGCAAGGATTCAATGGCGTATCTTTCTATCCGGTAGCTGCCCTTGCTGGCCTCAGTCAACTCGATCATCTTGACTGAAGATGAACTGATGTCCAAGCCTATGAGTGGGCGAGCCTTTGGATTAAAGATCGAGAGATCGACCGGCAAGTGGAAATCCCTTTAAAAATAAACAGTTACATGATTAACTGACAATTTACGTGAAATGCTAGCAGCAAGCTTATCTGGAGTAAAGGTATTTTTAGGTCATTATTAGGTGAATGTGTCTGGAAAAAGCCACACGTGTGGATTACCACCTGCCGCCCCTATAATCCCAGCCTCTTCAGTCTGCGGCGAGAATAATCCCTTGTCCCCCTGGTTCAGAACGATACTCTACCCACTGTTTGCGGTGTTTGGTTTGATCTTGATCAGCCTTGCACTCGGTGGAATCATCCTTATCCTGGCCTACCCTCAATTGCCTTCGCTTGAGGTGCTGACAAGCTATCAGCCCAAAATTCCGCTGCGCATCTACTCGGCCGACGGCCATCTGATTGGTGAATTCGGTGAAGAACGGCGCGCCCTGGTGCGCATCGACGAGGTTCCTGCGACCATGAAGCAGGCGATCCTCTCCGCCGAGGACGAGCGTTTCTACCAGCACCCTGGCATTGATACGATAGGCATGATTCGCGCAGCTTATTCCAATCTTGTGAGTGGGGGCAAGCGGCAAGGCGCATCGACCATCACCATGCAGGTGGCGCGCAACTTCTTTCTTTCCAGCGAGAAGACGCTGACGCGAAAAGTTTATGAGGTATTGCTTGCCTTCAAGATCGAGCACAATTTGGGCAAGGACGAGATACTCCAACTTTATCTGAATCAAATATATCTCGGCCAGCGTGCCTATGGATTTGCATCTGCAGCGCAAATTTATTTCGGCAAGAACCTCAAGGATGTCAGCGTCGCAGAAGCGGCGATGCTGGCCGGCCTGCCCAAGGCCCCGTCCGCCTACAACCCCGTTGCCAATCCGAAGCGCGCCAGGCAGCGGCAGTTCTATGTGCTGCGCCGGATGCATGAACTCGGCTACATCAATGACAGTCAATTGGATTCGGCGCAAAAGGAGACCCTGACGGTCAAGCGGGACGCCAATGATTTTGGCGTCAAGGCAGATTATGTTGCGGAGATGGCGCGGCAGATCGCCTATGAACGGTTTCAGGAAGATGCCTACAGCCGCGGCATGCGCGTCATAACGACCGTCACCAAAGCCGATCAGGACGCTGCCTACGCAGCATTGCGCCGCGGCGTCATCGACTACGACCACCGTCACGGCTACCGCGGCGCCGAAGGCTACGTTGAATTGCCCGTTGGTAGCGATCAGGACGAAGACCTGGAAGATGCCCTGCAGGACAGCGAAGACTCCGATGACCTGCTTGCGGCCGTTGTCGTCCAGGCAAGCGAGAAGCAGGTTCGTGTTTATATGCGCGGCGGCAGCAGCGCCATGATCACTGGCGACGGCCTCAAGTTCGCCGCGCGCTTGCTCGACGACAAAGCGCCGGCGAACAAGCGGATTCGTCGTGGCGCGATCATCCGTGTCGTCAAGGACGGCAAAGGTAGCTGGCAAATTACTCAGTTGCCTGACGTCGAAGGTGCATTCGTTTCGGCCAGCCCCACCGATGGCGCGATACGCGCCCTGGTCGGCGGCTTCGATTTCAACCGCAACAAATTCAATCACGTTACCCAGGCCTGGCGGCAACCCGGTTCGAGTTTCAAGCCATTCATCTATTCGGCGGCGATGGAAAAGGGCTTCACGCCGGCCTCGGTGGTCGCCGACGAGCCACTGGTCGTGTCGGCTGAGGAAACCGGCAGCCAGGCATGGGAACCGAAGAACTATGACGGCAAGTATGAAGGGCCGATGACGCTGCGCACGGCGCTGGCCAAGTCGAAGAACATGGTCTCGATCCGTTTGCTCAGGTCGATCGGTACTCAGTACGCCCAGGATTACATCACCAAGTTCGGCTTCGATGCCGACAAACACCCGCCGTATCTGACGATGGCTCTCGGTGCCGGTTCAGTGACGCCATGGCAACAGCTATCTGCTTACTCTGTTTTCGCCAATGGCGGTTACCGTATTTCGCCCTATATCGTCCGGCAAATTCTCGATGACAAAGGCAACATCCTGGCTCAGTTCGAGCCACCGGTTGCCGGCGACGAGAGTCTACGCGCCATCGATTCGCGCAATGCCTATCTGCTCGACAGCATGATGCGCGACGTCACAATCCGCGGCACGGCGGCGCGCGCGGCCGTAGTCCTCAAACGCTACGACCTGGCCGGCAAGACAGGAACAACCAACGACTATGTCGATGCCTGGTTCTGCGGCTACCAGCCTACCTTGGTCGGAATCGCCTGGATTGGCTTCGATCAGCCCAGACGACTGGGCAATAGCGAAACCGGCGCCGCTGCGGCGTTGCCGATCTGGATCGGGTACATGGACAAAGCGCTGCACGGCGTGCCGGAAAGCTTCATGGAGGCGCCGGAGGGGTTGGTGTCCGTTACCGCCACCGAACCGGGTGGCAAGACTTCACATGAGCTGATTTACAAGGAGCAATTGACGGGTACGCCCGACGAAGCGCCTTCGCTACCCGAGAAACAGCAAGAACCGGCTCCGGTATCGGATGCCCGACCGCGGCTGCTGGAGCCGAGGCCGGCAGCCGCGGTACCGCGGTAGCCAAGCCTTACTGTTCGAGCTTCACTGTTTCGCCAGTCTGCTCGCTCAGGCAACTGTCGAGGACCGTCAGCAGATCCGCGCCATCTCGCGTGCCGGTCCAGCGTCCATTCTCCGGGCGAAAATGGAAGCCGCCGGATTTCGCCGCCAGCCAGATTTCACGCGCGGCGACATGGCGGTTTACGATGATCTTGCTGCCATCGGCGCACAGCACTTCCAGCACACCACCCTGCTTCAATTCAAAATCGATCTCTGCCGTGCAGGATTCCAGCAACTGCTCGATCTTGTCGAGCATGGTTTCGGCCAACACATTGAAATCCTGCTCATTCATGCTTGGCACCGTCGGCTTCCCTTGAACATGGCTCACTGCACCCCTTGTGCTAAGATCTTCGCCCTATCGAACCCGCAATATACTCATTAGTCATGCGCAAAATTCTATTGATCGCAAGCGTTGCCGGATTGCTTGCAGGCTGCGGTACCAAGGGACCGTTGACGCTGCCCGTGCCCAAGCCCACGGCGCCGCCAACGACTGGTCAGCAGCCCAGCCAGCCGATGCCGCCGGATGATAGCACCCGTGCGGGAACCCCCAAATGAGCCTGGACTGGAACGGATACTTGGCCCGCCAAAATGGCCGGCTGCAACTCGAATCCGTGCCTCTTGCCGAGGTCGCCCACGCCCACGGTACGCCCTGCTATGTCTATTCTCGGGCCGCGCTGGAAGATGCCTACCAAGGCTACGTTAGCGCGCTTGCCGGCCGGGATACGCTGATTTGTTACGCCGTAAAGGCCAACTCCAATCTCGCCATACTCAACCTGTTCGCCCGTCTTGGCGCCGGTTTCGATATCGTTTCGGGCGGCGAACTGGCGCGCGTTCTGGCGGCCGGTGGCGATGCCGGCAAGATCGTGTTTTCCGGCGTCGGTAAGACTCGCGCGGAAATGCGCGCCGCCCTTGCCGCCGGCATCTATTGCTTCAATGTCGAGTCGGCCAGCGAACTGGAAAGCCTCAACGAAGTGGCCGGCTCGCTCGGCCTGCGCGCGCCGATTGCCTTGCGGGTCAATCCCGATGTCGATCCGAAAACCCATCCGTATATTGCGACTGGCCTCAAGAGCAGCAAGTTCGGTGTTGCCATCGACGAGGCGCTGTCTTTGTATCATCGTGCGCAAGCCATGCCGCACCTCGACATCCGCGGTGTTGCCTGTCATATCGGGTCGCAACTGCTCGATCCGGCGCCGATTGCCGAAGCAGCCACGAAGATCATCGATCTTGCCGATGCGCTCAGCCGGGAAGGCATCGCGCTCGCCCATCTCGACCTCGGCGGCGGCAAGGGGGTCAATTATCGCGCCGACGAAGCGACGCCGAACACGGTCGACTATCTCGCACCGTTGCTGGCGGCGCTTTCCGGCCGACGTGAGCGGCTGCTGTTCGAGCCCGGACGCTCGCTGGTAGGCGCGGCTGGCCTGCTACTGACGCGCATCGAAATACTCAAGCATGGCAGCGAGAAAAACTTTGCAGTGGTCGATGCTGCCATGAACGACCTGGCTCGTCCGGCACTCTACGACGCCTGGCACGAAATCGTCGCGGTGGCTGCACCGGCCGATGACGTCAAGACGGCGACATACGACGTCGTCGGCCCGATCTGTGAATCCGGTGATTTTCTCGGCCAGGGTCGCGAACTGGCGGTTGCCGAGGGCGACCTGCTAGCCGTGCTGAGCGCCGGCGCCTACGGTATGGCGATGAGTTCCAACTACAACACGCGGCCGCGCGCCGCCGAAGTCATGGTGTCAGGATCGCAAATGCACTTGATCCGCCGGCGGGAAACGCTCGATCAGCTTTTCGCTTTGGAATCCGTGCTGTCCTGATCGGCACCTAGTTGGCACTACCTGTCGCGGGACATCTCTCTGACAGGCGCCGGCGGATTGCCTCCCGACGTCGTCAAATCCCGCACTTCCGCCTGCACTTCGAGCGTTTCCAGCTTCATGTCCTTGTGCTCAAGGCGCAGCGTCAGCGGCACCGTATCGCCTTTCTTGAGCGGCTGTTTAAGATCCATCAGCATGATGTGGTAGCTGCCCGGTCTGAGCTGCACGGTCGTGCCGGCAGGCAGATTCAGCCTCGGGACGGCGCGCATGCGCATGACCCCGTCTTCCAGCTTCATTTCGTGGACCTCGACAATGCCCGCCACCGGGCTGGCGACTGAAAGCAGCGTGGCGTCGCTCCTGCTGGTCAATTCCATGAAAGCACCAGTCGCTTTCTGACCGTTGACGGTTCCGCGTACCCAAGGAGTGCCAACCGCAACCGACTGCGCGATGGCGGTGTTGGCAAGTAACATTGCCACACAGGCGAAGCCCGCGCATGAGTGCAAGATTTTCACGTTTTCTGTCTCCTGGAAAATTGAAGGTTGGCGAGTGTGCGGGACAATGCGCGGAACATGGATCAAGCTACCTCGATCGGCGCGATCAAAGACGCTGCGCTGTTCAGCCGACTTCCGCGATGACCGGCGCATGGTCAGAAGGCCGTTCCAATTTGCGCGGCGCCTTGTCGATGGCGCAGGCCGTGCAGGTTGCGGCAAGCGGCGCGGAGAGCAGGATGTGATCGATGCGCAGACCGGCATTGCGGCGAAAGCCCATCATGCGGTAATCCCACCAGGAAAAGCTTCTCTCGGCCTGCTCGAAAAGGCGAAAAGAATCGGTCAGCCCGAGATCCTGAAGTGCAGCGAAAGCGGCGCGCTCGGCTTCCGAGCACAGCACCTGATCCTTCCATGCCGCGGGGTCATGCACATCACGATCCTCGGGCGCAATGTTGTAGTCGCCGAGCAAGGCCAGTCTCGGATATTGCTGCAATTCCTGGCGCAGCCAGTCCGTCAGTGCCGCCAGCCAGCTCAGCTTGTAAGCATATTTGTCGCTGCCGACAGATTGGCCATTGGGAACGTACGCACAGATGACGCGCGTCTCGCCGATGCTCACAGCAAGAACGCGTTTCTGCTCGTCGGCAAAACCGGGAATCCCCATCTGCACATCGGTTGCCTGATGCCGGGCAATGACCGCAACCCCGTTGTAAGTCTTCTGTCCCGAATATACGACCCGATAACCGGCCGACTCGATTTCCGCGACTGGGAAGTCCTTATCCTCCAGTTTGGTCTCCTGCAGGCACAAGGCATCGGGCTGATGGGCTGCCAGCCATTCGAGTACATGCGGCAGGCGGACTCGGAGTGAATTGACGTTCCAGGTGGCAATCTTCATAAGTTAATTAAGTAGTTATTTTATTTACAATTAATATCTACTAACTAATTTGATGCCCCCATGAAGGCCCCCAAACGATTTTGGTTTGATACACGGTCCATCGAGTGGATTTCAGCTTGCGTGATGCGGCCTGTTGTTGGAGATACGCATCACTATCTTCGCAGCGCAGTAAAGCCTAGCTAACTTTCGGGACAGCGACAGTAGCGCAATGTGTCGCATTATCCCATCAACGCGCCCACTGGGGTGCGAGTTGCGGTATAACGCTGCCCCCTGGGCGGCGTGTCAATATTGGGAATCCGTAATCCGTTGTTGATTTCGAATTGTGCGCAGCATCAACCACTTTCTCACCGAGAGCATACGGAGATCGACTGACTCAGTTCGACCCCTTGCCGCCAGTCAGTTATCTCCAAAACGGCCATTTTGCCAAATTCATTTTATGCGAAATAGCATTCCCAAAAGCGGTCTGTCGCGACCTCTAGCTCAGTAAGGGATTAGCGGGCTGTGCTGTCGTTTGGTTCACATCAGTCAGGCTCCTATCGTCGCTATTTGCGCCGACTGCGGTCTACCTCCTCGTAACCAATCTTTGGCGGCGTTATCAGGATTCACTTATCGAATTCGTATGTCAGCCCTATCCAACCGGCCCGGGGCGCTCCCGGCGTGCGAAACTGATCGTTGTTGTTCCAGGTCGCAGGATCAGCACTGAAGGAATTCCCCGGCCCTGTAAATTCGTTCGCGCCTAACAGCCCGAAGGTAGCGTACTGTCGGTCGAAAACGTTGGTGATCTTGGCGAAGACTTTCCAGTTCCGGCTGATGGTGTAATGGGTATCCAGGTGGACGACCGAGTAGCCGGGAATCTTGCCGTGGGCGTCCTGATTGTTCTCGTCGCCGCGGGCATACTGGTTGGATGTGGCTACCAGATTGCCGCCTATTGTCCAAGCCGGCGTGATTTGGTAACCCAACCGGAATTTGAGCGTCTGGTGAGGCACACCGGGAATCGTGCTGCCCTTGCCGACCTGAATAATGCCGGTCACGTTGTCAGCGGTACTGTTGGCGCTGGAGCTTTCGCTAAAGGGTGTCTGGAAGGTGGCATCGACATAGCTGTAGTTCAGGACAAACTCTAAACTACCCTCCTTGCCATTCAGACCCAACTCAATGCCGCGACGCTGGGTCTTGCCGACATTCTGAAAATATCCGCTGCCCGAGGCCGAACTGGCGATGAACAGGATGTCGTCGCTGTTCTCGGTGCGGAACAGTCCTGCGTTCCAGTTGATACTGTCGTTCAGACGACCGCGCATCCCGGCTTCCCAGGTCCGCGACACCACTTTCTGCAGGTTGGGATCGCCGCCGAATGCATTGGGCAAGGCACAGGGATGGTTCGGATCGGCGCAGGCCAGCTCGATGGGACTGGGTGCCCGCATGCCCTCGTTGTAGCCACCGTACAGGTTAAGCGCTTTGGACGGATTGAAGTTCAGGCCTACCGCAGGATTGAAGCGACTGTAGCGATGATTGCCGTTCAAGTCGCCGGGCACCAGGGTGTCGTCGGTAATGTCGAGGCTGGTTCCAGACAATTTGACGATGGCGACGTTGTAGCGGCCTGAGAGCGTCAGATGCAGTTTGTCCGTCAATGAGAAGGTATCTGTGCCATAGAGGCCGAAATAATCGTTCTTGGCGTCGAGTCGAACGCTTTGGGGCGTGTTGAGCGGCTGAATGCTGACGGTTTCGACACCGACCACATTGGCGATCTGGGTATCGCTACTGAAGGTGGTGCGCCCCAGATCGGCACTCACGCCGCCCGTGAACTGGTTCTTGTGGCCGGCGACATCATCAAGCAGCGTGATCTGGAGGGCACCGCCATAGCCCTCGGTCTTCGTGGTACTGAGGACGTTGCTGGCATAGGGGTCACACGGGGATGGAGCCGTCACGTCGGTGCACGCCACGCTGGCAGAGGACGAGGCCACGCCGTCGCCGGGATAGTTGTTGTTGACGTTGCTGTTGAAGCCATTGGCTCGGTTATGCCGAAAATAGAGGTTGGCCGCCAAAAGTTTGGTATCCGACAAGAAGTGGCTGCCGTTCAGCGTCACCATGGCCAGTTGGTTCTTGATACTGTCAGGGATGGAATAGGCCTGGTGAGGGTCACCGAGTTGTTCCTGTGGCAGGCCCTGGATCCCATGCATCGTGTTGTCGGCAAGCATCACCGATAGGTCGAGATTATCCTTCTCGTCTTGCCAGCCCACTTTGCCGAAGAACTGCCGGATGTCGCTGACTGAGGCGACTCGCCAACCATCTTCGTGAAAGATGTTGCCGGCAACGAAGTAGTCCAGCTGATCTTTCTTCCCACCGGCTTCGAATTCAAAGGCGCGGCGCCCCCAAGAGCCACCTGTGACAGTGGCCGATGCGCCCGGGTTGCCATCGCCGCTCTTGGTATGGACCGACAGTGCTCCACCCAAGGTGTTGAGGCCAAACATAGGATTCGAACCGGGAATCAGGTTGATATTGGCGATGGCATTGGCCGGAATCAAGTCCCAGTTGACGATGTCGCCGAACGGTTCATTGACGCGCACGCCGTCTACGAACACTGACAGCCCCTGAGGCGTGCCGAGCAGTGGTGAAGCGGTAAAGCCGCGGAAAATCACATCGGCCTGATAAGGATTGCCGACGGTATCGTTGGCCGTCACGGAACCCAGGTTGGCATCAAGAAACTCGCCGACATTCAGGGCTCTTTGCTCGGTGATGGACTTGCCAGTCGCGGCCTGAACGTTCGCCGGAACCTGGTTGAGCGGCACTCCGATGCTGGGGAGCGGAGCGGTTCCAATCACTTCCACCGTCTCGAGTTCCAATGCTTCAGCCTTATTTGTCGCCAGGGCGAGATGTGGCATCGCAAAGGCGCCGCTGACGAGAATGGCCATGATCAGCGGTGCTGACAAGTCACGGACACGACTCAGCCGCCTCTGATCGCCGCATTTTTTTGACGTCAGTGGCGATAGCATTTTGATACGGCAGTTGCGATTCCTCACCAGTTCTCTCCCCGATTTTATATTTGAGACCTAAAGTGGGAAGGCTAACAGGAGGGCTTCAGGCTTGTCTCGGGAGAAATTCCCGGCGTTGCTAGCGAAAATCAGTAAGCAACGGAATGTCGCGTCAGCCATCACTGGCGAGACGGATTGCGGATGATGTATGCTAAATCGCACCACACCCTCTTGCTCAGGAAAGGCGCGGCAAGAAGCCGAAAGCCTTTCCTGCAACCGACCTATGGATCTCCGCCGAACACTTGTCATACGACTGGCCATTTCCTTCCTTCTGTTGATCTTGGTATTCAGTGGCATTTGGCTGATTGACCTGCGTAAAGACGCGCTTGCCGAGGAAATTGCCGCGTCGCGCTTGGTAGATCTGCTGTTGGCCGCCGACGGCCCTAATGCCCAAACGGAGGTCGCCAAGGTACTTCGCCAGGGGGATCTTCGACATATTGAGGCAACGTTGTTGCATGACGGTGAGACCGCACCGGCACCCAAGCAATCCGATTGGATTGCGCGATTGGGCCTGTCTACGGGTCCTTCGCATGACTACCGTATTCCGCTCGGCGACCGAACACTGCTCATCCGTCCCGACCCGGAAAGCGAATTCCGCGAAAAGCTGGGTGCTTCCGTCCAGGTCCTGACCATGCTATTGGTGTTTTGCATGGCTAGTCTTGGCTTGACTTGGTTTGCCGCCCACCGGGCGCTATCACCAGTGAAGGAGTTGGAGGCGGGCTTGCTGCGACTGGAAGTGGAAGAGAATTCGGCGCGCCTGCCGCAATTCGCTCTGCGTGAATTTACCGCCATTGCCGGCGTGGTGGATCGACTTGCCGCCAGTCTAAATCGTGCCCGCGAAAAACAACATTTGCTGACCCGGCAACTGATGGAAGTGCAGGACAAGGAGCGTCGCGAGTTGGCAGCAGAGTTGCACGACGAGTTCGGCCAATCGCTGGCGGCAATCAGCGCTTCAGCTGCCTATATTGAGCGCCACGCACCCGAAACCGACCCATCCGTGCTCATCGATTGTGCCCGGGAAATCGGCGGCGAGTCGCGGCGCATCTCTGGTCACGTCAGGCAGATGCTATCGAGCCTTCGCCCCTATGGCATTGAAGACAGCGGCATCGGGGAAAGTCTGTCCGAGTTGTTGGCGGGCTGGAAGGCTCGCCTGCCCGATTGGCGCATCGAATCTCGCATCGACCCGTTGCCTTCTCTCCCTGCACCGACGGGCCTGGCCCTCTATCGCAGTCTTCAAGAAGCCCTGACCAATTGCGTGCGGCATAGTGGAGCTGATCACATCGGCGTGCAATGCACCCTTGAGGGAGACTGGATCCGGCTTAGCGTAGTGGATAACGGCAACGGCAATGCCCGCTTATTAAGCGAACAGTCGGGTAGCGGCCTATTGGGGTTGCGGGAACGATTGACCATGATTGGCGGCAACCTGGCGATCGAGGACGGTGAGTTGGGCGGTATCGTGCTCATCGCTAGGGTTCCCGCTCCGATCAAGGCGGAGTCATGACGATACGGGTAATGCTTGTGGATGATCACGCAGTGGTGCGAACCGGGTATCGACGGCTGATCGATGCTGAGCCGGATCTGCGTATGGTCGCCGATGTCGCGACGGCTGACGAGGCCTGCGCGGCATTACGCGACAACGATATAGACGTCGTCGTGATGGACTTGTCGCTACGCGGGGGCAGCGGACTGGAAGCCATCCGTAGGTTGCTGGAGCGCAAGCCGGAACTGCGTGTTCTGGTTTTCAGCATGCATCAAGCGGTTGGTTATGTTACGCAGGCGCTACGAAATGGTGCCCTGGGCTACATCACGAAAAATTCCGAGCCGTTGGAAATGATTGCCGCGATCCGCAAGGTGGCACAAGGGCAACAGGTGTTCTCACGGGACATCACGCAGGCGCTTGCCTGCCAAGCCATGGGAAATGAAGGTCTGGGCAGCGGCCTGGCGTGTCTGACGCCACGCGAATTCGATGTTCTTCGCTTGGTGGCTGGAGGAATCTCTCCAACCAACGTTGGTAACCAACTACACCTGAGCCCTAAAACCATCCAAAACCACCTGTCCAATATCCGTCGAAAGCTCAATGTCGAAACCGAACTGGAATTGTTGCTGCTTGCTGCAAACCATGGATTGGTGAAGCTCCCGCCGTCGGCGGTTGGAAGTGCGTAACATTGCCAACATATTGCGGCAAACTACTTCCTCGGTATTGCAGCTTGGACACAAGCTTTGAAATGTAGAGGATTCTGCCAATTGCCTTTGGGCATCGTGCAATAATGACGATGCGGCAATTTGTCGCAGAGGCAAGTATTTCAGGCTTGCGGGGAGGCCCGTCACTTGCAGCCGACGGGCGATGAAGTAAACCTGTGCAGTTACTTGCCCCATTTCACCCAAACAGAGAAGGAGCCTGACATGGACAGAAGAGAAGCCCTAGCAAGTTTTGGCGCCATCACAATGGCAGCTCTGGCGGATGCGGCAATCGCCGAAGAGCCGATGCATGATCACGAACACCACATGCACTCTGCCCCGAAGAACCAATCACTGATCGACGCAGCTAGCGACTGTGTTCAAAAGGGTCAGGCCTGTGTCGCCCACTGTAATACCCTGCTCCGGGATGGCGACAAGGACATGGCTGCCTGTCAGGCCACTGCCATGCAAACCATCGCCATTTGCAGCGCCCTTCAACAGTTGGCCAATCTGAATTCACCGCATCTCGCCAAGGTGGCTGCCGCTGCGGCCGACATCTGCAAGGCATGCGAGGACGAATGCCGCAAGCATGACAAGAAGCACCAGACTTGCAAGGATTGCGGCGACTCCTGTGCTGCCTGCTACAAGCAATGCAAGGCGCTGGCTGCCTGAGTAACGAACAGAGGTTTGTCGCGGTCATTGCTGGCGACCGCCAACCGCTGACCATAGGCAATTGTTGATCATCCGGCCGCTGCAAGGCGCCAGTGGCGATCGGCTGGAGTATGGCGCGCCGCGTGAGGTTCACCTCATTGCAGCGAGCCGCCGCTGCGCCCCTCGACATCCACCCAGCAGTGCGGCAGCCCCATCGTCTCCAGCCATGCCGGACCGTCCCGTTCCTTGAGCATGGCGATGGTCGAGGCGCTACCGGCGACCACACAGAAATCGCCGATCACAGTCACCGACGCCATGTGGCGAACCGGCCAGCCAGTTTTCGGATTGAGCACGTGGCCGTAACGAACGCCTTCGATGGTCATGCACCGCTCATAATCACCGCTGGTGGCCACGCCACCCTGGCGCAATTGCAACATGCCCAGGGCCGACTGCTTCTGGCGCGGATGCTGCACTCCGATACGCCACGGACTGCCGTCCGGATGCGGGCCGATGACGCGGACATCGCCGCCCAGGTTGATGACGCCGTGATGGGTGCCGATGTCATGGCATAGCGTCGCCAGCCGATCCACCGCGTATTCCTTGACGATGCCGCCGAAGTCGAGCTCGAAGCCGGGCGGAAACTCGATGTGCTGCGCGTCCCAGACCACCCGATGCCAACCGATGCGGTCTAGCAGCTCATCGATGACGCCAGGGTCCGGCAACTTCCCCTGGTCGAAACGCCAGGCCCGCCGCAAGATTCCAGAGGTGACATCGAACAGGCCGCCGCTCTCGCGATAACAAGTATCGGCATAGTTCAGTAGTCCGGCGGTTTCCGCATCAATTTCGATGCTGCCGCCCTGGGCCGCCACCCGGTTGATGGCCGACAGCAGGCTGCTCTCGCGATAGCGCGAATAGCGCTGTTCGAGGCGCTCAACATCGGCAATCGCCATGTACGCTACCTGCTGTGCGCGCGCTGCATCGGCAGCGTAAATCTGGATCTCGCAGGGCGAGCCCATCGCCTTGAAGGGAAACTGGAAGAGGCTCAAGTCGGCAGTTTTCAAGACCATCTCCGGCAACGAAAAAGAGTTCGGACGGCATCGCGCGTCAACGCATTGCTGACTCTGGCACAACCGGAAATTCACGCGAACAGACCAGCGCAATTCTCTCATTGCCGCGCTGCGCAGGGGTGCGGCAATTTGCCACATTCCCAAGCGTCATCACAATCGTTAAGCTTTAACCATAAACGATCATCGTGTCATTGCGCTGTTCCGGGTAACCGTGCCTGGCATCGCCAGACCGTGCGCCAAGGGAGAATCATGCATTGCTTGTTCGGCAGGTGGTACGCCATCGCCCTCTGTCTGGGCGCCTTTTTTTGACCAGCGCTACCGCTGCCGAGCGACCTGCGGTCGGCCAACCCGCACCCGCCTGTGAACTGGCGGGGTTGGGTAACGGCACCGCCGTCAATACCGCGCAGTTCAAAGGCAAGGTCGTCTACGTCGATTTCTGGGCGTCGTGGTGCATCCCATGCGCCAAGTCTTTTCCCGTCCTCAATCAGATCCATCGTGACCTGCGCGAACGCGGCCTGCAGATCGTCGGCGTCAATGTCGACGAGCACAGTGCCGATGCCGATGGCTTTTTGCAGAAACACCCGGCCGATTTCACCGTCGGCGCCGATGCCAAGGGCATTTGCCCGAAAGCCTTCGGCGTCGTCGCCATGCCCTCCGGCTATCTGATCGATCGCCAGGGCGTCATTCGCCACATCCATTACGGCTTCCGCGAAGGCGAGATCGACACGCTACGCGCCGATCTCGAACATCTGCTCGGTGAAACGCCGCAAGTCTCCGCCGCATTCGAACCCCACCTGCATTAGGAGCAAACCGTGAAACGACTTACCTGGTCACTGACCACGCCGACCTTGTGTCTGGCGCTCGCTTGCCTGTCTGCCTGCAGCACCGTTGAACCCTGGGAACGCGGCAACCTGGCCCGCCCCGAGATGGCGGTGGAGCCGCATCCGGCACAGCGCGCTCTGCGTGATCACGTCTACGGCAGCCGCGAAGCGGCGGCGGCCGGCGCATCGGCAGCGGGAGGTGGCTGTGGCTGCTACTAAACGCAAGATCCATCGCTCGCGCATCCGCCGCGTCAGCCGCCTGCTGGCGCAACTGATCTGTCGCTTCGCCAGCATCGCCCGGCGGACATTGGTACCCGCGACCACCGCCAGCTCCTCGCTGAAGGCCCTGTCGCTCGCCGCCCTGGCTCTGCCCGGCATGATTCCTTCGGCATGGGCACAGGTCGAGGAAGCCGAGGTGCAATATGGACATTATGCGCAGGATGGTCGGCCGTCGCCGATCGGACCGGACAAACTGTGGCTGAAGTGGGATCCGCTGACGGCGGACAGTGCCGGTGCCAGCTTCAAGTTCCGCCTAAACGACCAGACCAAATGGGGCCTTAGTTTCTTCCAAGAGACCTGGTCCGGTGCGACGGCAATGATTACCGCACCCCTGTCGGGGGTCGTCACAGGTACCATGACCATGGCGTCAGCTTGGCCCGAGAACGACCCGAACCGCTATGGGCCGGTCAAAGGCGCCGGCGCCAAGCCGATTGAGCTGATGACCAATGCCTCCGCGGAAACCCGGCGGCAGGTCAATCTCAATGTCGACCATAACTGGAATGCCTTCGGCATCACGGCCGGCGCCGGCATCTCGGACGAACGCGACTACAAGTCGCTCAGCGCCAATTTCGGCGGCCATTGGGACCTGGATCAAAAGCGCACCACGCTCAGTTTTGGTATGAATTACGCGCACAGCAAGATCAATGCGCTGCTCCCGACCGGCATGATGATGGGCTATGCCGAGGACCCCTACAAGGCGGGCGGCTACGACCTCTACAAGAATCCCGGCGGCAATGGTTACGTGTGGAACGACAGCCCGGAAACCTATGGACTGCACGTGCATTTCGCCGGCAAGCGCGACGATACGGCACTGAACTTCGGCCTGACCCAGGTGCTGGACAAGAATTCCCTGATGACCGCCGGAGTGGGGCTGTCTCACAACCAGGGCTTCCTCGAAAATCCTTACAAGCTGGTCTGGTTCGCCGCCAGCTACACGGCGATCGACCTCAATGACCCGACGGGTATGGCCACCGTAGTGGGCTCGGATGTCATGAAGGTGGCGGAAAAGCGCCCGGACAAGCGCGACCAGCTGACGCTCAGCACCGGCTGGACGCATTACGTGGAGCAAGCCGACGCGGCCGCCAAGCTCGACTACAGCTTCAGCCACGACAGCTGGGGCGTTAACGCCCACACGCTGGAAGCTTCGTGGGCGCAGAATCTCGGCAACGGCTGGATGGCGACG
>CAISUK010000260.1 GCA_903888645.1 uncultured Pseudomonadota bacterium
GATGATCCCCGGCGTCAATGACCTTCACCTGCAGGAAGTGTCGAAGATCGTCAAGGCCAAGGGCGCTTTCCTGCACAACGTCATGCCGCTGATCGCCGAGGCCGAGCATGGCACCTTCTACGGCATCATGGGTCAGCGCAGCCCGAAGCCATCCGAATTGAAAGCGCTGCAGGACGCCTGCGAAGGCGACATGAACATGATGCGCCACTGTCGCCAGTGCCGCGCCGATGCCGTCGGGCTGCTCGGCGAAGATCGAGGCGACGAATTCACCATGGACAAGATCGATGCCATGGAGATCGACTACGAAGCCGCGATGGTCAAGCGCGCCGAACTGCGTGCCAAGATCACTGCCGAGCTGGATGCCAAGCGCGCCAAGGCCCATGCGCCAAAAGCGCCAGCGTCACAAGTGATCACCCTGCACCGCCGCGCTGCCGAAAAACTCCCCGAGATACCTGCGGGCCGACCAGTCCTGATGGCGGTTGCGGCGAAAGGCTCCGTCATCAATATCCATTTCGGACATGCCAAGGAATTCATGGTTTACGAAGCCACCGCACAGGGCGCCCGCTTTGTCGGCCATCGCAAGGCGGAAGCCTACTGCAGCGGCGACGAAACCTGCGGGGACTCAGATTCCGTCCTGGATCGAACGATACGTGCCCTCGAAGATTGCGAAGTCGTGCTCTGTTCGAAGATCGGCTTCGAACCCTGGGGCGCGCTCGAAGCGGCCGGCATCAAGCCGAACGGCGAGCATGCCATGGAGCCGATCGAGGAAGCCGTGATGGCGGTGTGGAACGAGATGCTGGCGGCCGGCAAGCTGGATGCGCCGCTGGTCGCGCAGAAGCGTGCCTAGAGCGAATTCGGAACACGATATTGAGCATGACTTAAGAGTATGACAAACACACAAAAAAACCCGTCATTCCGGCGAAGGCCGGAATCCAGCACCACCGCCACCCGGCCAAGGCGGCCGCTCTGGGTCCCGGCCTCCGCCGGGAAGACGGTGGCGTGTGCGCTAAGTTGCTCGCTCTCGACTGGATAAGGCCATGGCTCTCGAAATCATCGAATCCTGCGTCAATTGCTGGGCCTGCCAGCCGCTTTGCCCCAATGACGCAATCATGGCAGCGAATCCGCCGGAATTTCCGCATTTCCTGATCGTGGCCGACAAATGCACCGAGTGCCTGGGCGATTACGCCGAAGCGCAGTGCGCCAGCATTTGTCCCATCGAAGGCGCAATTCTCAATGAATTGGGCGAGGCGCTCAATCCGCCCGGATCGCTCACCGGTATACCGCCGGCACGCTGGGCCGCCGCCCAGGCCGAGATCGCCGCACGCTAAGCAGCGCTGACAGGACAAGCAACGATGGCCGAAGTCACGTTCTACGAAAAACCCGGCTGTGCCGGCAATGCCCGCCAGAAGAAGCTTCTCGCGGCAGCCGGGCACACGATCGTGGCGCGCGACCTGCGCAGCGAATCCTGGACCAGTGTCAAGCTCATGTCATTCTTCTCGTCGTTGCCGATAGCCGACTGGTTCAACCGCAATGCGCCCGCCGTGAAATCCGGCGAGATCGTTCCGGAAACACTCAACGAAAGCACAGCGATCGCCCTGCTCATCGACAATCCCTTGCTGATTCGCCGGCCGCTGCTGCAAGTTGGCGATGAGCGGCTGGTCGGCTTCGACACCGACGCAGTGTCGGCCTGGATCGGTCTTGGCGATGCACCACCAGGCGAAGACATGGAAGCCTGCCGCGCCAAACCCGGAGAATCTTGCGCATCTGGCTTACCGGAGGCAGGACAGGCCGAAGACGCCGTTGAATTCAGCTTTGCGGCGACCGTCGGCGGCGGCGCCATGCCATTTAGAAATGAAGCGGAGCCGCAGCATGGCCACACCTGCCGCTGCGGCAAGTAACGGCGCCATCGGGATCGCCCCGGGGGTGCATTGGATCGGGGCGCTGGATCCCGATCTGCGCAACTTCGACATCATCCTGCGCACCGCCAATGGCACCACCTATAATGCCTATGTCGTACGCGGAAGCGCAGGTGTTGCCGTCATCGATACCGTCAAGGAAGAGTTCACCGACGACTTTCTACGCCGGCTCGAATCGGTGGCTCGCTACGACGAGATTCGCGCCATCGTGCTCAACCATCTCGAGCCCGATCACACCGGCGCCCTGCCCGAATTGTTGCGCCGTGCGCCGCACGCGCAGCTTTACATTTCGACCCGAGCCCAGCCGATGCTGAAAGGCCTGCTCAAGGAAGACACGCTCTATTACCAGGCCGTCACTACCGGCGACAGTATCAGCCTGGGCGATCGCACGCTATCCTTTTTGCATACACCGTACCTGCATTGGCCGGACACGCAATGTACTTATCTGGTCGAGGAAAAAATTCTCTTTTCCGGCGACGTTTTCGGTTGTCACTTCTGTGACCCGCGCTTGTTCAATGACGCCGTCGGCGATTTCCGTTTCTCCTTCGAATACTACTATGCGCATATCATGCGGCCTTTTCGTACCTGGGTACGCGAGGCGCTCGATTTGATCGAACCGCTGGAGTTGGCGATACTCGCGCCGGCCCATGGACCGATTCTTCGCGATGCGCCATCGCGTTATGTCAATCGCTATCGCGCCCTCGCCGAAAGCAGCCTGAAAAACGAGGCCGGCGAGGAACGCACCTTGCTGGTGTTCTATCTTTCCGCCTACGGCAATACGCGCCTGATGGCGGAAGCGATTGCCAGCGGCGCCGATGGCGTCGATGGCGTACGGGTATCGTTGTACGACCTGCAGGGTGGCGAAGTGCAGCCCTTCGTCGACTTGATCGAGGAAGCCGACGGCCTGGTTTTCGGCAGCCCGACCATCAACGGCGATGCCGTCAAACCGGTGTGGGATCTACTCTCTTCGCTGACTGCGGTGAGCGTGCGCGGCAAGCTCGGCGCGGCTTTCGGTTCCTACGGCTGGAGCGGTGAAGCGGTGGCCATGATCGAGGATCGCCTGCGCGGCCTGAAACTGCGCGTACCGCTGCCCGGCGTCAAGGCCAAGCTGATTCCCAATGCCGATGAACTCAGCCATTGCACCGATCTCGGGCGCGAACTGGCGCTGCACCTGACAGGCCGCTTCGAGCATAAGGTCATCGACATGGCCGCCCTCCGCTGAACCACCACCAGCACCGCTCCGATCGTCCATCCAATAGCCCCCCCCAATATCCCATTCACCTAAAGGAAAATCATGCCTAAAGCCAAAGTCACCTTCGAGGATGTCGGCGTTACCGTTACCGTACCGGCCGGCACACGGCTGATCGAAGTCTCGGAAAAAGTCGGCGCCGGCATTACCTACGGCTGCCGCGAAGGCGAATGCGCGACCTGCATCACCAAGGTCGTTTCCGGCCACGAATTTCTCGCCGCGCCTTCAGTCCTCGAACACCAGGTACTCAAGGACAACATGGCGCCGCGGCATCACCGGCTGGCCTGTCAGGCGCAGGTGCTCGGCGGCGAAATCGTCGTCCGACCGGGCTGAGCGAACCACCAGTTATCACGCAAGCATCATCCAACTTTTCAATCAAGGAGCAAGCGCATGGCCCTCATCACTTTCACCAGTCCGCTGCACAAGGACAAGACCGTTTATGCCATCGCCGGCAGCCACAAGCAGACCATTCTGCAGATCGCCAAGGACAACCATATCCCGATCGATTTCTCCTGCGGCGAAGGCGATTGCGGAACCTGTCTGGTGCGTGTCACCAGCGTCGACGCGAAGAATCGCATGAGCGGCCCGCTCACCGACCGCGAGCGCGTCGTGCTCAAGGAACTCGGCAAGCTGACGCAAAAGGATATCGACAAGATGCTGGTCGACGACATTCCTTCGGAATGGCGACTGGCTTGCCAGATGGTGATCCGCGATGAGGACATCCTCGTCGCCTATCCCTCGAAGTGACTCGTCGCCGGCGGATGGCGCCGCCGCCGCGCTGATCGCTCGCGCCGAAGCGGCATACCTGGGCCTGGCGCTGGGCGACGCGCTCGGCGCCACGGTCGAGTTCATGACGCCGCGGGAAATTCGCGCCGCCTACGCCGACCAGGGCGGATTGCATCGCGAAATCTGCGGCGGCGGCTGGCTGAAACTGCGCCCCGGGCACGTCACTGACGACACCACCATGGCGCTGGCGCTCGGCGAGGCCATCCTCGGCGAGGATGGTCGCGTCGTGCCGCTCGCCTGTGCCCGCGCATTCGACGGCTGGATGCGCGCCAAGCCCGTAGACATCGGCAATACGGTGCGCCGAAATCTGGTCAACTATCGTCGCACCGGCTCGCCACAGGCGCCCGAATCCACGCATGACGCCGGCAACGGTGCAGCGATGCGTATCTTGCCGGTGGCGCTGGCCACCTGCGGCGCCGACGATGACACGGTGCGCGCCGCCATCCGCGCCCAGGCCCATGTCACGCATAACAATGCGGTATCCGACGCCGCCTGCGAGTTCATCGTCTTTGCGCTGCAGGACGCGCTGCGCGGCACCACCTTGCGCGCGTTGCATCGCCAGCGCATCCGGCCTTTGCTGGCGGCATATCCGGAGTTCTACTTTTTGCGCCGCCGTTGCGAAAACCCGAGCGGCTGGGTGGTCGAAACCATGCAGGCAGTATTCCAGGCGCTGCTCGTCAATCATGATTTCGAAGCCACCCTGATCGACGTCGTCAATCGTGGCGGCGATGCCGACACCACCGGCGCCATCGCCGGCATGCTGGCCGGCGCGCTGTACGGGCTTGAGGCGCTTCCGGGCCGCTGGCTCGCCGCACTCGATCCGGGGATCAACCGCGCCTGCCGCGAACAAGCCCGCCAGTTGACAGAGCTGCGTCGGAATAAATGACAGCGAATCGTTAGCAACAAAAGACGCTTGCGATAAGTAGCACCTGGTGCGACACTAATGCATGAGCAAAAGCAGGGATTTGTCAGTGCGCGTGTTCAAAACCGCGTGGTTTACGAAGGCCGTACGGAAGGCACATATTGACGATATCGAGCTGTGCCATGACGACTAAGCAACAATTCACGTGATTAGCCACAATGTACAGCTGCCCTCAGGAATCGTTCTGGACGCGGCGGCGTGACGACCGCCGCGACGAGCAGGCGCTTCAGGATGGACGACAAATCGAAACGACGGTTGAAACGATATTGGGCCTCGGCAAGATAGCGATGGGCGTACTTGGCAAAGTTGAAGGCGTGGTAGGTTCCCGAATAGGCCGTTTTCAGATTGCCGAGGAAGGTATTGACCGCGCGGAACTGTTCCAACTCGACGCAGGCCGGGCCGCCGCCAGTCACGATACGCTCCTGCGTCGCGCCCGATGCCGTGACCGCCTTGAAGCACCACAACCCGTCCGACACCACATGCGCCGAAGCGGCCAGCGCCGTCTTCGCCCATTCGGCAATCGCTTCCTTGGTGAATGCGAGCTTTTTCAGGCAGACCCAGAGCGGATGTCCATCGTCGGTGGTCTGCACCGCGGCGATGAACGACACCTTGTTCTCCGAGCCGCGCCCGCTCTTGCCGCCGACCAGTTCGCCACCCAGGTAAGCGTCGTCGATCTCGACCCGCCCATCCAACTGACGCGATTCTTCCCGCTCGCTCATGACCTGCATCAACTTGTGCTTGAGCAGCCAAGCCGTCTTGTAACGCACCCCCAGATGGCGCTTGAGTTCCAGGGCCGAGACGTTGTTCTTGGCCTGGGTCAGCAAGTGCATGGCTAGAAACCAGGTGGTCAGCGGCAACTTGGTTGCCTCGAAGATCGTCCCGCACATCACCGTCGTCTGCTCCCGGCAGGCCGAGCACTGCCAGTACGTCAGCCCTTTCCGTTCAAACCTGCAATGGCGCGTCTCACCACACTCCGGGCAGACAAAACCGTTGGGCCAGCGCAACGCCACCACTGCAGCGTGGCATTTCGCCTCTGTCCCGTAGCGTTCCATGAACTGCACCATCGACAAACCCTTCTGAAACTGCACCTTGTTGATTCCCATTGCGCATCTCCTTCTACCAAGATGCGGACATTCTTCACCCCGTCAGGCTCACCAGATGAGCCTGCTGAACATTGTGGCTAATCACGACAATTCAAGAGTGATGCCTTTGAGGCAATTCATTCTTCAGCGAGGGCCATGTTCAAGGTCGGTGCCATTGGCAAGACCACTCTTCGCCAGTTTGATGAGTCTTGCCTGTCTGTTCCGACTGAAATCGACCCGCAGCAGATCAAGAGCATTCGTGAGCGGAATCATGTGAGTCAACCCGTATTTGCACGGTTCCTGAATACCACCGAATCGACCGTCCAGAAATGGGAAGCGGGAGCAAAGCGCCCCAGCGGCATGGCGCTCAAACTATTGGCAGTAGTGCAGAAGCACGGATTGAAGGTGCTGGCCTGATACTGCCTGCAGGTACCCTGTTCTGGCGTCTCGGGAAAGATTTCATCCGGAAGATTACGTCAAAGCCAACTACAACCTCGGCAAGTTGGGCACTGTCCTGCGCAGCCTGCATCTGCCTCGCGAGGATGCCAAGTTCAACTGATAGAGGCATGAGTGCGCGGCTCTATCACGCAGCGTACGGTGGAATGATGGGCGACATTGGCTAACCAACACGATTGGGAAACGATATTTCCAGCACTACGCACCCGATATCTGTTTTGAATGGCCCATGAAGTTCCCCAGGAGGCCGACTGGCATAGTGTCCGGCCTCCAGCCACATTTCAAACGCTTTGTCATAGAGGCGACCGCTGACGATGAA
>CAISUK010000261.1 GCA_903888645.1 uncultured Pseudomonadota bacterium
GCGTTTGAGCTGTTCCAGACTTTGCGCAGAGCCGTCATAGTGTTCCTGAATTACCGGCCCGCCTTCCAGTCCTTCCTCGGTCACGCCGACCCAGCGGGTGGACGGCGTCCACAGCGACTTCATGAAGGTTCGGTCGACGCCGGGCAGCAGGAACACTTCGTCGCTGAGTTTTTGTAGTGTGCTCAGATAAGCGGCATCGTAGAGGTCGCCTCTTTTGTTGGTGACGGCAATGCGCACAGCATTTCCAAGACCAGTTAGTTCAGTCTTGTTGGTCAGGTAATTGGCGATGTAGGGATGTCCCGTGGGGATCATCTTTTCGAAGCTGGCATTGAGGCGCAGCTTGGTGGCCTGGAAGCCGAGAAAGCTTGTTAGCAACAGGCAAATGACCAGAACGACCAAACGATTATTGAACAGCGCCCGTTCTATCAGCGAGCCGGAGCGGGGATCGAAGGGAGCTGTAGTATCGATGGGTGCGGAGTTGTAGTGAGCCATGATCAGGGTGCCGAAGTGGGGCGGGTAACGCCGCGCGGGCCAGCGAGTACCCAGCTGCCGTCTGCCATTGGCAGCGCGGCCAGTGCCGGCGCGCCGGGTGGCAGGACAACAGCTTGCAGGCTGAGTCCGTCGTCGCGGCTGACGAGAAGCTGGCCGCTCTGGTTGATGAAAAGCAGACGGCCATCATCCAGATGGCGGCCAGAAACGATATTGACCGGGGCGGCGCCCTCGATCCTGGTGAAACTGTTGCCCCTGTTATCGGAGCGGTAGACATTGCCCTTCAGGCCAGCCACGACCAGCGTGGCGGCGTTGGCGGTAGCCGCAAAGAAGCTGCCCGTGTAAGGCGATTTGAGTCGTTTGAAATGCGTGCCGTCGTCATCGGAGCGCAATAGCAATCCCTGTTCGCCGGCCAAATATATGCCATCGCCAGTGGTGGCAATCGCATTCAGGTGCAAGCCTTTGGGGTTGTCCACCCGGTCCAGCCATGACCGCCAAGTTTTGCCGCCGTCGTCGGTACCGAAAATCAGTCCGTAGGCACCGACAATGAAACCCCGTTTGTCGTCGACAAAATGTACTGCCATGAAAGGCTTGTCAGCACCGTCGGAAACCAGTTGCTGGGTGCGTCTTTGCATGGACAGATCAGTTGAGGCCTGGGCCATTGCGTCGGCTACACGCGCAGCGGTAATGCCATCGAGTTGCTTGACCCAGGTCTCACCGCCATCGCCGGTGTGCAGCACAATGCCGCCGTGGCCGACCGCCCAGCCCTGGTCGGGGCTGGGAAAGGACAGGGCAGTGAGCGTGACCGATACCGGCACTTTGGCCTGGTGCCAACTTTTGCCACCATCTTCCGAGAGGATAATGATCCCGCGTTCACCGGCTGCGACCAATCGAGGCTTGTTACCTCCGGTGCTGGCGAGGGCAAGCATAAAACCTTTGCCCGGCGTGCGCAGCGATAAAGCAGGTCGTTCGAGAGGGTCGGCTACGGGCGCCGCCCCTGCCGTCCCGGCGCAAAGCGGGACGGCGGTCAGGGCGGCGATAACGGCGAGGCGTAGCTTGAGACGGCCCATCGTTCCGGTTTCCATGTTAGCGGATGCCTTCGCCTGCCATCGCATCCGGTGAGAACGTCGAATCGGCAAAGGGCTTGTCCATCACGCGGTACTGTTCGTTCTTCTCGTTGAACAAGCCGTTCA
>CAISUK010000262.1 GCA_903888645.1 uncultured Pseudomonadota bacterium
AATTACACATTACGACACCTCCAGGTCGAACTTCTTCCAGCGGAAGACGACCGGGGTTGCGTTCATCTCATCAATGCCTTTGAGGATGCGCGCCTTGAGGTCGGCGATTGAGGTGACCCGGATGTGGCGAAGAAAGGTGCGTGCCATTTTGGAGAAGGCGCATTCGATCAGGTTGAGCCAGGAGCCATGCTTGGGCGTGTGAACGTACTCGAAACGTCCGGGCTGGGTCGCCAGATACGCCATGGTTTCACGCGAAATGTGGGCGGAGTGGTTGTCCAGCACGACACGGATAATGGCTTCCGACGGGTAGTAGGCGTCCATTGACTTGAGCAAGTCGATAAATTCCCGGCTGCGGTGCCGGTCTTCAACATTGGCGAACACATGCCCGGAGTTCAGGTCGATTCCCGCCAGAATAGACACGGTACCATGGCGAACATACTCGTAGTCCCGGCCGACGTTGGGGGCCTTACCTGGAACCGGCGGAAGATCGGGTGCCGTCAGACCAATCGCCTGGACGCCGGGCTTCTCATCGACACTGACCGTGTAGATCGGGTGAGTCCGGCCATCATGAACGGCACCTTCGGCATAAAGCGAGACATCCCGATAGACCATCAGTACCTCATGCATCTTGCGATCAAAGTCAGGATCCCGCTTCTCCAGGTAGTAGCTGATCTTGTGCGGCTTGAGATCGTTCTCGTCCAGGATGCGCCAGACGGTGCTCTTGCCGGCCTTGGCAAGACGCGAAAATCCAGACGCTTCCGCATGTTGCGACACATAGCGCGCCAACGCGGCGATGCTCCACAACTCCGCCGCCAGCCCCAGATCCTTCGGCTTTGCGCAAGCCAGGCTGACCACCCAAGCCTTCGCAGCTTCCGTGATCTCGGGTTCATGTGGCCGATGATAGGTATCTTTGAGTCCCTGCTGCACGCCCGCCGCCAAGGCCTTATCGACGCATTTATAGATCATCGGCCGGCTGACGCCCAGTTGCCGTTTTATCCCCGTGATCGACAGCCCCTCTGCGTACTTCAGCAGAACCGCCGCTCGCTCAACCTCCCGAGCCGGCGCCGTCCGCGATGCCGCCAGTTCGCTCAACTTGGCTCTGTTCTCCTCCGTCAGTACCAGCGCCGCACGCCCGCTCTTCATCGTCATGATCGCTCCCAAAAGGTGGATAAGCATCACGACTATTATGGGCCATTACGTAATGTTTTTGTTGGAACGATCTACTAGTCGCTTATGACGTCAATCTTTACCGAAACTTGGCAGAATTTGTCATGCGGCGCGAGTTGGGATGATGAACCGCTCAAGTAGGCCTGATGTCCCGCTTGTGCGCCCTCATCCTTCCAAACCCGGTAATACATGGGAAACAGCCATAGCATGGCTGCTCGCCCGACGCGTTGCGCCGATCGTTACTGCGCCAAGCCCATGGCATTTTCATGGGCAACGACGATTGCCAGCGCAACCCGGCAATATCGCCTGCGATCGATCCATTTCGGGTATCTTGGCGACTTCATTGAGCAAGGGGGATGACCGTGAAGTTGTGGATTGCGCTGTTGGTGTCAATTTGCTGTGCGCAGACGATGGCGCACGCGAGCGAGGTGGCCGTATTCGAGAGCTGCACGGATGCGGCGGGGAAGACGGTGGCGGCCGAGCTCGATTACACATTACCGGTGCTGGTGCGCTCGCTGGAGGATCGCGGCGCTATGACGATTCGCTACAACCCGTCTTTGCTGCCTCGGCTTAAAGCGGCAGCGCGTCTATTCTTCTTTGCCCGGGAATGCGCTGGCCAGGTCAGTCGCACCAGCGACCTCCCGGCTGACGGTGAGCCCTCGATCGCGCTGGCGCGACAGGCTGACTGCCGCGCGGTGGCGACGCTGCTCGGCGCTGGGTTGCTGCAGCGCGCCGATATCGCCTTGCTGCACAGCGACTTGCATTTTTCGACCGAGGAGTGGCAGTTGTTGCCAGGCCCGCGCCGGGATTTCGATTTTTCGGCATGCCCGCGCAGCGATGTCCTGAAAATGCCGCTGCCAGGTTTGCCGACCGCCGAGCAGGCGAGCTGGAATAGCTGCGCCCGGAACTGCGGCGATCGTCTCTGGGCTTGCCAGAAGCCTTGTCATGGGGAGGCTTGCAGCAACCATTGCCTGGCTGTTTATGAGCAGTGCGCGGCTGCCTGCGGGACGCGGCCAGCAGAGTAGCTTAGCCACTTGCGATGCCGACCTGGGATCAGGCCGTGGGCAGCTTGTAGTCCTTGAAGTCGGCGCGCAACCTGGTCTTGAGCAATTTTCCGGTAGCCGTGTGGGGCAGGACGTCGACGAAGATGACGTCATCCGGCAACCACCATTTGGCGACCTTGGCGGAGAGAAATAGCAGCATCTCGTCGCGACTTAATTCGCAGTCTGGCTTCCTCACGACGATGAGCAGCGGGCGTTCGTCCCATTTGGGATGGGCAGCAGAAATGACGGCTGCCTCGGCAACGGCAGGGTGGCCAACGGCGTGGTTCTCGATCTCGATCGAGGATATCCACTCGCCGCCGGATTTGATGACGTCCTTGGCGCGGTCGGTCAGGGTGATGAAGCCCTGCGGGTCGATGCGGCCGACGTCGCCGGTGCGCAGCCAGCCGGACTGGAACTTCGAGTCGTCGGTGTTGCGGTAGTACGACCCGGTGATCCACGGCCCGCGGACCTCCAGTTCCCCGACGGCCTCGCCGTCGCTGGGCAACACACCGCCCTCGTCGTCGACGATGCGGGTCTCGACCCCGCACCTCGGCCGGCCCTGGGTGGCGCGGATCTCCCACTGTCGCTCGACGGGCAGTCCCGGC
>CAISUK010000263.1 GCA_903888645.1 uncultured Pseudomonadota bacterium
GGCAATGCCTTGGCGTACTCACCCTTGTCCATGAAATGCCTGGCAATTTCGACTTGAGCGGATGCGCTGTTCAAGCCGGAGTCAGGCTGCGCGGCCAACTCTTCCATTGTCTTCACGTACCGCGCCTCGTCGCCGGCGTCGAGGTAAGCCTTGGCGATGTGCTCGAAGGCAGTGGAGTTTGTCCCGAATTCGAGGCACTTCTTCCACCAGAATAAGGCTTTTTCCGGTTTTTTGGCTTTCTCGAAATAGAACGCCAGGCAATGCTGCATCGTAGGATAGAAACCTAGCTGCTGTTCCCATGCTTCCGCCTTTGCCGTCAACGCCGGATCATTGGGAAATTCGCTGCACAGCCAGGCCGGCCCGATCGGTCCCTGGAGGTCCACTTTTAGCAGTTCATCGCAGAGCTTGCGCGTCGTTGGCTCGTCCTTCTTTGCCAGCATGCGGCCAATGTCATGACGGCTAGGCCCGAAGTCTCGGCGGGTCTCGTCTGTCCAACGCTTGCGGTTCTCTGGGGACAGTTTGCACAAATAGGCGGTGTCCTCCAGCAGGTATTTCGCAAGCTCGCTGGGGTCAACTACCCGTATGTTTTTCAGGCAGGCGCTGGGATTGCAGGGTTTCTCGCTGACAGCCATGATATTGCCCCCGAACGGGTGGTCCTCAACCAGCGGCAGGAAGGCCTGGGCTTCCTCTTCAGGCGGCACACCCCATTGAAAGCGCACGAAGTCCATCCGCGCACGAACAAACTCGAAGTCAAGTTCCTGTATCAATCGTCCAAGAGCAGCAAGGGATGGCTCGTCGCGGTCACTCCGCGTCGCTCCTGCGTCAATCATCATGCGAGCGCCACTGGCCATGCCGGGGAAGTCTTGCTCCGATGCCCGTTCCAGTGTCTGTTTGGCCTTCTCCGGCAATTCCGGGAAGAGTCTGGCGCAACGGGCCATTCCCCTCGCCATCAAGGGAAAACCCCGGGACGTATCCGCGTGTCCGTGTCCAACGCCAGGAATCTGACTCATGATCAGGGCCGCGCGGACGTTCAACCGACTCTCCTGGAGCGACTCGTTTGCGGCCGCGAGCGCCAGATCCGGGAAGCTACTGGAACTGAACGCGAGGCATTCGATGTGCAAGAACAGGGCCAACTCACGTGTGGCGCGGCTTGCCCCCGGTGCCTGCGCGGCCTGTTCCAGCTTGTCAAAGCGCCATTTCGCGTAGTGCTCGATCAAGGGTACCCAGAAGGGTTGCGCGGCGGGAGAAGACGAACCAGCCATTTTTTGAGCGGTGGCAAGTTCTTCCAGCGCCTTGGTGTTGTTGCCATAAATAATATGAACGTATGCAAGTGTGCGATGCGCCTCGGAACTGTCATGCACGCGTAGCAGGCGTGCAGCGTACAAGTAAGCTCGCGCCAGATAAGCCTTTCGCATTGCGGTATAACAATCCTCGATTTGCATGGCGAGATTGGCATAAGCGCGGGCAAGAGCATCCAGCCGGACTGGCGACTGGCCGGATTCCCGAATCGCTCGGTGCAACTTTCGAATCGCGGCAAACTGCGTGAAGGGTGATATTGATTCAAGATACCGGTTGACCTCATCCGGAACCGGCGCTTCAAGGTCGCTCTTGGAATTAAGGCTTGCCGAGCGCGATAGCCCCAATTCCTGGAGCGCAGCGGGAATCTCGGCTTCGGTTCGCTTCTCCCATTCGGCGGCACCGTCCAGGATGTCTGCCGGGCAGCCGGTGCTGAGTTCCTTCTTCTGGCCCGCCGCCTTGGCAAGGATGAGCCATTGGCGATTGGCGCTTGGATCGCGAAAGACCTCGATATCGAGCAGCATATCATCGGACTGCGCTTGATCTGGGATTTCGCGTAAGACCATGTCCCGAGTGGCGCAGCCCATGTCTCGAGCTGCCATCAGAACGGCTTGCCGCGCGAACTCGCGTTCAAGATAGCCAGTGGCTGCGTGGGGCTGGTTGAACGGCTGCATTTTGGCTTTTAGCAACAAGGCTGAGGGCCCGGTTTCCGCAGCGCCCGCTGTGAATCCATTTGACCAAAAGAGAACAATCGTTGCCAGCAGGTATAGAATTCGAGACATAGGCTCCCCTCGCTCAAGAAGTTTAATTGACAACAACCTACCAGAGGTGGCAGACGCGTACAGTGGACATCCACCTGAATATTGGCGACTCTGCTTGGGTCTTCAGTCCGTGCTCTTCGTTGCAGTGGGTCTCTTGACAAGGCCACTAACAAAAGGTAGCTTTCGGCTACAGACATTCAACGAAGTTCAACAATAGACGGAACATCCCGTCTGGTTTAATCCCAATGGCTCCATCCAACACTCCATACCAACCTACCTCTCTCATGGAACGGTCCGCTGCCACTGAACGTTTGGTTTTGATCGTCCTGGGATGTCTTTTTTTAGTTGCCTGGAGCATCCCCTGTATCACCGACGTGAATTATCCTGTCGGAAGCCGCTGGATTCGCGTGGCGACACTGATAGCTGTCCTGAGCCTAGGAACGCTGGAATGGCGCAAGCCATGGTGGGGGTTTGGCTTGTACTTACTGCTCTGGCCGCAAATGCTGCCCATCCACTCACTGCTGGTGACTTACTGGAGTCCTTTGTGGGCCAGTCTGCCTGCCTTCTGGGCAGGTCCGGCGAGCGCGGCGCTGGTCTGTGGATTCTGGCTGCGGACTCGCACCCTCGTTAGTACCACCCCTGCCCGCCTGGCGCATCACGTAATACCTTGGGTAACGGCCTTTAGAGTGGCACTGTGGGCTCTGGTATTGGGCTGGCTTTTGTCTGTAGCAGTAGCATCCTGTCGCTTGTGTGCAATCCCCCCGGACTGGAGCGTGCATCTCACCAGCATCCGGCACCTCTTAACGCCCTTTCCCTTTGGGCATTTGCATCCTCTGCTGCTCACTGTTGAGATCATACCGTCCCTTTTACTAGGTCTCATGTTATTGAACGCCCTAAGCGTCGGCGCATTGCCTCTTCACCTCGGCCCAAAGTCCAACCCCAAACGCGTGCTGATTCTCTGCGCAGTCCTGGGCGCTCTGGTCATAGCCATTGAACTATTGGCGGAAATGAAAAC
>CAISUK010000264.1 GCA_903888645.1 uncultured Pseudomonadota bacterium
TCCGGGCGATCATCTCGCTGGCAAAACCTTGGCTTCACGATCACCGCCGAAGGCGTCGAAACCCTGGAGCAGGCGCGCATCCTGCAGAGTCTTTCCTGCGAGACGCTGCAGGGTTGTTACATCAGCAAACCGTTACTCGCGGGGGAAATCGCTGCCCTGCTGGCGCAGCGCTGGACACTTGGCGGACCGGCCGTTGGTCTCCATCAACGAAGCGGTGATGCCAATGCTACGGATACCCCAAACCTCTTGCCTTAGTTACCCCGAGCGCTGCCTTCGCGGCGCGGATCGGCGGCTCCGCGCCAGCCTTGGCCATCGCGAACGATCAAGTGGGTGCCGCTATTCATTCCGCGTAGTTCGACGCGATGGCCAAGTTGCTGCAGCGCCGCTAGCCAATCTACCGCTGCCGTGTCCTGCTCGAGTTCGGTCGGGCCGTTGCGACTACCGTAGTGCGGTAGCGCCAGCGCCGCTTCGGGAGTCAGGTGCCGGTCGAGCAGTGCGGTTAGCGTCTGCGCCACATAGTTGATGATCTGCGCCCCGCCCGGCGAACCCAGCACGGCGTAGAGCCGCCCTTGCGCATCGAATACGAGCGTCGGCGCCATCGACGAAAGCGGCCGCTTGCCGCCCTGTACCTGATTGGCCAGCGGCCGCCCTTGTTCGTCGGGCTGAAAAGAAAAGTCGGTCAACTGGTTGTTGAGCAGGAAGCCGCGCACCATGGTCCTGCTACCGAAGGCGTCCTCGATAGAACTGGTCATGGCAACAGCATTGCCATTGGCATCGACGATGGATAGATGCGAAGTCGCGGGAAGTTCCGGCGCGGTGTCGTCGCCTCGACCCTGAATCTGCGCCTGCGGCAGATTCCCCGGCTCGGCGCTGCCGAGGCTGTGCTGCGGCGAAATCAGCCGGGCGCGCCGATCAAGGTAACCTGCATCGAGCAGGGCATTTTGCGGAACGGCAACGAAATCAGAGTCGCCCAGATAGCGGCGGCGGTCGGCGAAGGCGAGTCGCCCGGCTTCCGTAAACAGATGCACGGCCTGCGGCGAATCCGGATTGGTGGCGGAGAAACCGGTACGCTGCAGGATGCCCAGCAATTGCAGGATGGCAATACCGCCCGAACTGGGCGGCGGCATGCCGCAGATGCGATAGCGCGAGTAAACCGCACAGACTGGCGTTCGCTCGATGGCGTGATAGTCGCGCAAATCCTCCGCGTCCAGATCGCCGCCGCCCTTGGCGTGCCGCTGCGTCGCAGCGACAATCGCTTCGGCCAACTCGCCGCGATAGAGCGCTTGCGGCCCGTCTGTCGCCAGCCTCCGAAAAGTCTCGGCAATGCTGGCGTTGACGAGTCGGATGCCGACCGGCAACGGCGTCTCGTCGCTGCGGTAATACAGTGCGCGCGCCTCCGGATCGTCGCGTAGAAAACGATCGACATCGAGCAGATGGTGCAGACGCGGCGACACCGAAAAACCTTGCTCGGCGAGACGAATGGCCGGACGCAGCAGACGCTCCCAGCGCAGCCTGCCGTGCTTTTCATGGGCCAGCGCGAGCATCGCCAGGACACCA
>CAISUK010000265.1 GCA_903888645.1 uncultured Pseudomonadota bacterium
GTGTGAACGCCGACGAGTGCCGCTGTCATGACGCCGCTAACAGGGGCAACTTCAACTTCGCCGTTGCCGCGCTCTCGGGCTCCGGCAAGTCGGTTTTCGTCAATGAAATGACCTATCGCTATCTGGGGGCTGGCGCCAAGGTCTGGATTATCGACGTCGGGCGTTCCTACAAGAATCTCTGTGAGTTGCTGGACGGCGAGTTCATCGAGTTTTCCGATGAACGGCAGAACACGATTTGCCTCAATCCATTTTCCATGATCATCGACATCAACGCCGACATGGAAATGGTTCTGCCGCTGCTTGCGCAGATGGCGAGCCCACGCGAACCGCTCGACAATTACAGCTATACGGCACTGGGTTCAGCTATCAAGCGCGTCTGGGATGCCAAGGGGCGCTCGGCCACCATCACCGATATCTACGAACTGCTCCAGACCGGTCGGCTCTCCAGCGAAGGGGAGTACGAACGGGATTTGAGTCGTCTGGCGACTGCCCTGGAACCCTATACCCGCCATGGCGTGTATGCGAGCTACTTCGAGGGCGATGCGAATATTCAATTCGACAAGGACTTCGTTGTTCTGGAGCTGGAAGAGTTGAAGTCCAAAAAGGATCTGCAATCGGTCGTAATGCAGCTCATCATGTATCGCATCACCCAGGAAATGTATCGCGATCGTTCCCGGCGCAAGCTGGTCATCATTGATGAGAGCTGGGACCTGATGGGTACCGGTGCCAGCGGCAGCTTTATCGAAGCCGGTTATCGGCGTGCCCGCAAGTACGGTGGCGCCTTTGGCACGATCACTCAGTCGGTCGACGACTATTACAAGAACGAAGCCACCAAAGCGGCCATCAACAATGCCGACTGGCTGTTCCTGCTGCGCCAGAAACCAGAGAACATTGAGCGCCTGGGCAAGGAAGGCAAGCTCCCGCTCGACGAGTGGTTGAAACGCCAGCTTGCTTCGGTCAGCACCGAGCATGGTCACTTTTCCGAAATCTACATTCATTCGCCGATGGGGTCCGGTCTGGGGCGACTCCTGCTCGATCCTTTCTCGATGCTGGTCTATTCGACGCGTGCCGAGGATTACGAGGCCATCAAGCGGCTGCGCGAGCAAGGCCTGACCGTGGCGGATGCCATTGAGCAATTGGTCATCCAACGAGCGGCACGATGATGAGCGGTCCCATGAAGACGATCAAAGCGCATCTCCTGACAGGGGTTATCACACTGCTGGCGGGAGCAATAATGATCGCCGCCTGGATGCATCACTATCCGTTGGACATTCCTCGCCTGGCCCGAGTCGATATCGGTCGACTGGTGGCCTATCAACAGCAATCCCTGGTTCAGCGGATCAAGCCCGGACTCGATGCTCAGGAGCAGGCCAAACTCTTTGAGGAAGCCAAGGCGTTCGGCACGCGGCTGGATACCGCCCTCGATCAGGTCAGTCGGGAATGCCAATGTGCGCTGATCAATACGGCCGCGTTACTCAAAACATCGGATACCCGAATTCCGGAACTGACGGAGCAGGTTGCCCAAGTGGCAGGACTCTCCTTTCCGGCGCTATCGGCCAAGTGATCGATGTCAATGCGTCTGCTGGTGATACTTTCCACACTGTTCTTCTCAGGCGCTCATGCGCAGGGGGCACTCGACTACCCGTCACCCTGGCAATGTGATGCAACCCGGTTTCATTGGTACTGCGATCTCATCGAAGAGGAGGCGAGCGAAGCGGTACCACCGAAGAAACAGGAAAGCCAGGCGACCGATGGCACTCGCGCAGTGGAAGCACTCAAGAAGTTGCGTGAGGAAGTCGAAAAGAAGCGGGCATTGGCCATTCTCAAGCCGACACCAGAAAACCTGAAGGCCTACATCGTGGCACAGGAAGCACTGATGGATCGGGCGTCTGTGTTTTCGGACGTGTGGCGGCGGGTGATCTGGGCCAATCCGGATCTCAACTACCAGCTGCGCAATCCATCCAACAATGCAGCCATCCAGGTTCGCGATAGCCAGCGCAATAAGCGTGAGGGCGAAACGTTGACGGCGATCGCCAAGGACTGGGGGCTGTTCTTCATTTTTCGCTCGGATTGCCCGTATTGCCACCGGTTGGCGCCGACGCTGAAGTTCCTCTCCGAGCAGTACGGAATCACGGTTTTCCCCGTGTCGCTGGACGGCGGCGGGCTCCCTGAATTTCCACGTCCGGCCCGGGATAACGGGATGGCAGGAGCACTGGGATTGAGTGTGGTGCCACTAGTCGTGCTCGGCAACGTCAAGGATCGGCGGCTACTGCCCATCGGGTCCGGAGTCCTGTCGGCGCAGGAGATTGTCGAGCGGATTTACGTCCTGACCCAGACCAGGCCGGGCGAACTTTACTGAAGGAAATTCTCATGCGTCTTTCACGACTTCGCAGCGCCTGCCTTGCCACCCTGATGTTGGTGACGGCCTGTCTTCCCGCTCGCGCCACGGTGAATCAATCCATGCAGGACTGGTTCAACGACATCGGCGCTTACGGCAATGTCACGGGTCCCAATGCTTACCGGGGACAAACGATGAACCTCTACACCGGCGGTAGCTTGTACATGCGCACGCCGGTGCGCAATTACCAGTTGGCCAGCATCGCGCCGCCGTCCTTCAGCGCCGGGTGCGGTGGCATCGACCTCTTCGCTGGATCGTTTTCCTTCATCAACAAAGAGCAGTTCGTATCCTTGCTGCGGAACATAGGCAACAACGCCATTGGAGCGGCTTTCAACATGGCCTTGTGCTCGATGTCTCCGGACCTCTGTGATCTTCTGAAGTACCTGCAGGATCAGGCGACGAAGATGAACAATCTCAACATCAATTCCTGTCAGGCAGCCGAGGGCATTGTCACGGCGGCCGGCAGCATGCTCACCGACCGGGTCCAGGAGAAGGAAGGGAAGACCGCAGGCGCCAGCCTCAACATGTTCGGCGATGTTTTCGACTCCTGGGACGAGTGGAAGAAAAGTCGCACCACGGCCAAGAACATCCGTACCGCAGCCAAAAATGCCTCCCAAGGGGCTCGGGAGATCTTTGATCCTGGAAACGTGGTGTGGCGTTCGCTCAGTCGCATCTCAGGCATTACGGACGAAACACGGGAACTGCTGATGAGCCTCACCGGCACCATCATTGTCACGCCACCGGGCGAGAACGCTGACGAGAAAGCGAAATGGACTTATCTCCCGGGAGGCAAACTGACCTTCCGCCAATTTGTCGGCGACGGAGCGTCTGCGACAGTGAATCTGCCCGGCCTCAAATGCGGCGCCGATCTCGCCGAGTGCCTGACGCCCAGCTTCTCCGAATCAGCTTTCACCGTGGCACCGTTCTCGCGCCAGGTACGTACCCGAATTGCCAGCATGCGGGACAAGATCGTCAATCGGGACACCGGCGGTCAATCCTCGATGGACGCCGCCCTGATCAGCAGTTCCTCGCTTCCGGTCTGGAAGATGCTGGCGGTATCCAGCAGTATCCCTGGAGGTGACCGGATCACCGAGGACTACGCCCAGTTGATTGCCGTGGATGTGGCTTACGCGTACTTCACGAACCTTTCAAAGATACTGCGCAATGCCTTGCAGAACGACGCGGGAAAGGGCGGACCAGATGCGGTCATGGCTGCGGAAAAGATTCTGCTCCGTCTGACCGAGATCGAGCAGGAAGCCCGCGACATGTTGCGGGCCGAATACCAGAAAGGGATGCAGGTCGCCGAACTCAGTCGCTCGTTGCAACTGATGCATCAGAGCCTCAATTCGGGAATGCCGACCAACATCTTTCAGTCGATGGCTGTCTTCAACCGCTAGCCCATGTACGAGGTCTATGCCTACTGGAACGTCGCCGAACTGGAGTCGATGTTCAATGCCGTGGCCTCGCTCATGGGCAGCGGCGACTACCGGGGATTGCTGCAGACCATTGCCATTGTCGGCATGATCGTCGTGGTGATCGCAACACTGACCGGACGGGAGCGACTGGATGGCATGTGGAAGTGGCTGTTCTTCCTTGCCATCTTTCAGTCCATGCTGCTGATTCCCAAGGTGACGGTAACGATCATTGATCGGACAGGGAACGAGCCGCCACGGGCGGTCGCTAACGTGCCCATCGGTCTGGGGGCATTCGCTCACACCATGAGCAAGGTGGGGGACTGGCTGACCGGATCTTTCGAGACTGTTTTTGCGCTTCCGGACGATGTGAAATTCCGCAAGAACGGGACGCTGTTCGGGCATCGCGTGCTGTCCGAGCGTCAGGCGATCAAGAGCGGGGCTCCGGTGCTGACCAGCAACCTGCTTGAGTTTTACCGGGAGTGCGTTGCACCCGACATTGCGACCGGCTATATCCGGATGAAGGAGGACATCCTGCAGGTCAACAATATCTGGGACAGCCTGAAAGGGAAAACGAATCCTTCACGGCTGGTGACAATTCGCGACACGGCCGATCCAACGCTGATGAGTACCGTCGGTTGTGACGCAGCCTATCAAACCCTGACCACTCAGATAACCGCCGAGTCGAACCGGCAGCTCACCATCCTGGGAACTCGGTTATATCCCCGAATGACGGCAGCGGATGCTGGCGTGGCCATCGCTGGATCACTGGCGACAACGACGAACTACCTGCTGGGGCTTTCAGCTTCTGCACAGGACACCGTCAAGCAGGCCATCGTCGCCAATTTCATGATTGATGCGCAGTATATGTTGCCCGCCCAACTGGGGGATGCTGCCAGCGCCCAGACCAATCTGGCGATGGCGCAGTCGCTACGATCGACCAGTGACTCCTACAAGCTGATGGCGCGGATCGCCGAATCGACCATGCCTAAAGTCCGGAACGCCATCGAGATGGTCCAGTACGCGATCTTTCCAGTGTTCCTGCTCTTCGTGGTGTTGAGCGGTCACCAGGCCACCGGTGTCATCAAGTCCTATGCGGCCAGTCTCTTCTGGATTCAGCTCTGGGCACCGCTGTATGCCGTGATGAACTTCATCATCACCATGTACTCGCGTAGCCAGTACATCAACGGCAGCGCGGCAAGCGGACTGTCGATCGAGCAGATGAGTTTTCTGAATACGGCAATTGTCAGCGATCAGGCAATTGCAGGGATGCTGGTGATTTCAATTCCCGCCATCGCCGCCGCAATCGTGAAGGGCGGGGAAGTCGGCATGCAGGCGGTGGCCGGACTTGTCGCACCGCCCCGTGATCCCGAGAAGATTGCCAGCAGTCTGGCCATGGGCAACATGCAAATGGGCAATGCCTCGCTGAACAATGTCAGCCACGACACCATGAAGGGGCTCGCCGTCGACATGAATCCGAGTTTGCGGCAGGGTGCAACCAATTATCAGGCGCGAGGAGGGTTCGATTACAGCCACTTTTCGGGTGGCGGGTTCGTGGTGAAACAGGCCAAGAGCGATGTTCGTGCCGACATGGCGCTCAACGACTCTATGGGTGCCGCGGCAAAGGAGAACTACGAACATTCGCAGCAGGCGTCTCAGCAGCGTTCCTCGGAGTACGCTGAAAGTGCTCTGGCGGCACTCAAGCAGGAAGCCGGATTCGAACGATCACACGCGAGGGGCGCCAGTGACACTGCAGGCTACCGGCACGGCATGGGCTCAAGCCGAAATCAGGAAGCCAATGACACACTACGGCAGGTCGACCAGTGGGCCCGAAAAATGGGCGTCAGTGAAAAGGTCGCCATGGAACTCATGGTTGGCGCGTCGATGGGGATGAGTACGCCAAAGCTTCTGGAAATTGCGGGCCTTCACGGTGGGGTCGAAATGTCCGCCAAGATGCGCAACTCCGCCGAGTCAATGAAGTCTTTGGAAGAGATGGTCCAATATGCCCGCGATTCGAGCTTCGGGACCAAGGTCGGTACCGTCATCGATAACGGTTGGGAACGGAATTATCGAACCTCCGACGAAGGCAAAACGGCGGGATCGGAAGGACAGCGGGCATCGTTGGATCGCGCTCGCCAGTCACGGGATGCGTTCAGTTCATCTCTTCAGGAAACCGAAGGTCACCGGCAGATGTGGGAACTCTCCCACTCCGGGCAGCTCGGCTCAAATCTTCAGCTTCAGGATCATTTCATCAAGGATTTCTTGCTGCCGAAGCTCGAATACAACTACGAAAAATTTCAGGGCGTCATGGGCGATCCTCATCGCCTGCAGCCTTACATCAAGGAATACACCGCGCAGAACTATGACCGAATGCTGGGCGAGATGGGAGGGCAGGTACAGGGTTCCGATGCAGTGCGAGCACGCCATGAGACGGATCGCGCTGAAATGCCCGGCAGTCAGGCAGTCGAGACCGCGGGTGCCGGGTACCTGGCCCAGGTCAAGGGAGGTGCTGGTCGATCGGGTGTCGCTCCACCGGGACGGCCAAGTGATCAGGCCAGGGATACCGCCATGCGTGAGTTTTCCAGGAACAGCGTCGAGGTGCGTGATCGGAAGGAAGGGGCAGGGCAGTCCCATCGTGAGAATGCCACGCCGTCCAACTTCCAGAAACTGAAACCGTCTTCCCTGGCCGGCAAGGGAGCCGAACTGGTCGAAAACGTTGGTGAGGCAACGGGTCGAATCGCTGACGGATTGAAGGGAGATACGCCGGGTCAGTACGTTCTGGACACCGTTACCGGGAAGAAGAAGTGATGACGACGATAGCCTGCCACAAATCTATGATCCCGGTACAAGAGCATAGCGAGAAGGTGATGTTGCCTCGGGATAAAACCTTGCTGTCGGTCAGTCCTGACATGGTCCAGTATGCGCGACGTCATGGCGCTCGCTTCGACGGACATCTGGGGGTTTGGTACGTCATCGGTGACCTGCCGGGAGCACTCTTCAATCTTCTTCCCGGCGCCAAGAAGCGACCCGTCGATGAGGCCGTTCCCCAGTGCGAGCTATGTGGCGCCAAGATGGTAAAACGAGTGCGGCGAGTAGACCAGGAACCCTTCTGGGGATGTTCCGTATGGCCAGGGTGCAAAGGATCGCTGAGCTATGAGGATTACCTTGATCGATACTATCCAAGTCAAGCGACGATGGTCGCCAAGCATCTTGGCAGTGCTCCTTACGGACTATGTCACGAAGACTCACTGGAGGA
>CAISUK010000266.1 GCA_903888645.1 uncultured Pseudomonadota bacterium
AATACCGCCGGGGCTGCTGCAAACAAGATGGTGCCGAGCGCCAGGGCAGCGGCGATGGGTTTCAGATGCTTGTTCATTGCGATTCTCCTCTTATGGTTGTAACAACTGTCATGCAAATGCAATCTTGAATTGTCCGTGCTGAAGCGTCAATGCGGAAACGGCCACAACCGCAATTTTTCCTTGCCGATTTGCCACAGGCGAGCCAAACCATGCGGCTCGATGATCAGGAAAAACATGATCAGTGCGCCGAATACCATGGTCTCGATATGCGAAACGGTGGCCCCGTTGATCGGCAGATGCAGCAGTTCGGCGATCCACGGCAAGGTCACATTAAGAAAGATCGGCAGCAGCAAGATGAAGGCGGCGCCAAGAAAACTGCCCAGGATCGTGCCGACACCGCCGACGATGATCATGAACAGAATCTTGAACGAGAGATCGAGCGAAAAACCATCCGGCTCGACCGAACCGAGATAGCAAAAGGCATAGAGCGCGCCGGCAACACCGCAGTAGAAGGAACTGACGGCGAAGGCCAGCAACTTGGTATGCATCAGGCGTATGCCGACCACCTCGGCGGCGACGTCCATATCGCGCACCGCCATCCAGGCGCGGCCGATGCTGGAGCGCGCCATGTTCTTCGCCATCATCGCCATTAGCACGACGATGCACAGCACCAGCAGATATTTCTCGCGCGCCGACTCGAACTCGTGGCCGAATATGATGATCCGCTGCGCCGATATGACGCCGCTGGAACTGTTGTTCGACAGCCAGGGAAACTTGGTCAGGCACCAGACGATGAAGAACTGCGCGGCCAGCGTCGCCACTGCCAGATAGAACCCCTTGATGCGCAAGCTGGGCAAGCCGAAAACGATGCCAACCGCCGCCGCTGTAAGCCCGGCGCAAATGAAGCTGACCAGGATCGGGATGCCGTCAACGCGCAACTGAAAATTGTAGGCCGCATAGGCACCGACTGCCATGAAGGCAGCCGCGCCCAGCGAGAGTTGTCCGGCATATCCGGTAAGGATATTGAGACCCAGCGCCGCCAGCGCAAAGATGAGGAACGGAATCAGGATGGCGACAAACCAGTACTCGTTGCCGAACAATGGCACCGCGACAAAGGCGGCAATCAGGATCGCGGCGATACCGATGCGGTCCTGGCGGATCGGAAAGATCTGCTGGTCGGCGGCATAACTCGATTTGAACTGGCCGGCTTCGCGGTAGAACATATTAGTGAGGAGTAAGGTGTAAGAAGTGAGGGGTGAGTGGTCAGACGCGGTCGATGTGGCGCTCGCCGAAGAGGCCCTCTGGCCGCACCAGCAGGAATAGCAGTGCCATGACGTAGGGAAACCAGCCTTCGATGCCGCCGAAATTGCCGCCGAACCAGCCGGCCAGAACCGGCGGAATGTAGATCTCGGCCAGTTTCTCGGAGGCGCCGATGATCAGGCCGCCGACGATGGCGCCGGGCACCGAGGTGAAGCCGCCAAGGATCAATACCGGCAGCGCCTTCAACGCCGTGAAAGTGAGTGCAAACTGTACGCCGTTGCGAGCGCCCCAGAGCAGGCCAGCGACCAGCGCGACGAACCCGGCCACCGACCAGACGATGGCCCAGATATGCTGCAGCGGGATGCCGATCGACAGCGCCGCCTGATGGTCGTCGGCCACGGCGCGCAGGGCGCGGCCAATCTTGGTCTTCTGGAAGAACAACGCCAGCACCGCTACCAGCAGCGCTGCGATACCGGCGGCGGCCAGGTCGAAGGTCGAGATCAGCATTCCGGTTGAATCCATGATGGCGGCAATCGGATCGTCGACGATGCCGAGATCGACCGGTCGCACAGTGTCGCCCCAAAGTATCGGCGCGGCGCCTTCGATGAAAAACGCGAGGCCGATGGTAGCCATGAACAGCGTGATCGGCGGCTGATTGACCAGTTTGCGCAAGACAAATTTCTCGGTGGCGATGCCGAACAACACCATGATGATGAAGGCGAGGATCACCGCCAACCACAGCGGCGCGCCCTTGTCGACGCAGCCGACCACGCACAGCGCGGCGAAGTAAACCATGGCTCCCTGGGCAAAGTTGAACACGCCCGATGCCTTGTAGATCAGCACGAAACCGAGCGCCACCAGCGAGTACATGACGCCGGAAAGCAGCCCGCCGATGGTGACTTCAATGAAGAATTGCATGTGTCGGGGTCCTGGAAAAGCTGTTTTCACCGCAGAGGACGCAGAGAGCGCAGAGGAAGACAAAGGCGGGTAGGGAGCGCGTAACCATCTTGCTTGGTGTTCTCTGCGCTCTCTGCGTCCTCTGCTGTGTCATGCCTTTCAATGCTGCGTCCCCAGATAAGCCGCGATGACATCCGGATTATTCTTGACTTCGTCGGGTGCGCCGTCGCCAATCTTCCGCCCATAGTCGAGCACCACGACGCGATCGGAGATATCCATCACCACGCCCATGTCATGTTCGATGAGGATGATGGTGGTGCCGAACTGGTCATTGACGTCGAGGATGAAGCGGCACATATCCTGTTTTTCCTCGACGTTCATGCCGGCCATCGGCTCGTCGAGCAACAGGATCGAGGGTTCGGCGGCGAGCGCGCGACCCAACTCGACACGCTTCTGCAAACCATAGGGCAGGCGACCGACCGGCGTCTTGCGGATATGCTCGATTTCGAGAAAGTCGATCACCTCCTCCACCTTGCGCCGGTGCTCGAGTTCCTCGCGCCGAGCCGGCCCCCACCAGAGCGCCTGCAGCAGGAAATTGCTGCGCATCTTCAGGTTGCGCCCGGTCATCAGGTTATCCAGCACCGACATGCCCTTGAACAGGGCGATGTTCTGGAAGGTGCGGGCGAAACCGGCCTCGGCGGCCTTGTGCGGTTCCATGTTGTGGCGCTTCTCGCCGCGAAAAACGATGTTGCCTTCCTGCGGCCGATAGACGCCGTTGATGACGTTCAGCATCGAACTCTTGCCGGCGCCGTTGGGGCCGATGATGGCGCGGATCTCGTGCTCGCGGACATCGAAGGAAATGTCGGTGAGCGCCTTGACGCCGCCGAAGCGCAGCGAAATGTTCTGCAGGTCGAGGATGACGTCGCCGATTGCACGAGTACTCACAATGCTGAATCCGAGAACATTCTTTCACCGCAGAGGGCGCAGAGAGCGCGGAGAAAGGCAAAGACCGCAAGATCTTCTCGCCCGGTTTTCTCTGCGTTCTCTGCGCCCTCTGCGGTAAATCGCCTTTCCGCTGTCATCTCATGCCGCCTTCTTCACGACCGGCAAGGTCTTCACGTCGCGGATCACCAAATCTGCGGCAACCTTGCCGCTGCGGCCGTCCTCGAACTTGACCTGGGTTTCGATGAACTGGCTGGTCTTGCCGCCGTAAAGCGCCTCAATCAGCACCGCGTATTTCTCGGCGATGAAGCCACGCCGGACCTTGCGCGTCCGCGTCAGTTCATCGTCGTCGGGATCGAGCTCCTTGTGCAGCACCAGGAAGCGATGCACCTGCGTTTCGGCGAGCATAGCGTCGCGCGCCAGTTCGGCATTGACCTCTTCGACGCACTGCTGGACAAGTTCCAGCACCTCGGCCTTGCCGGCCAGATCGGTGTAGCCGGAGTAGGCGATGTTGCGTCGTTCAGCCCAGTTGCCGACGGCGCCCATGTCGATATTGATGAAGGCGCAGACCATGTCGCGGTCATGGCCGAAGCAGACGGCTTCCTTGATGTACTGAAAGAACTTGAGTTTGTTCTCGACGTAATTGGGCGCGAACACGGCGCCGCCGGCCAGCTTGCCCACATCCTTGGCGCGATCGATGATTTTCAGATGGCCGTCGGCGTCAATGAAGCCGGCATCGCCGGTGAGAAAGTAACCCTCGGCATCGAGCGACTCGGCGGTGGCATCCGGCCGCTTGTAGTATTCCTTGAGCATCATGCCGCCGCGCACCAGTACCTCGCCGTTGGCGGCAATCTTCACCTCGACGCCGGGCGCCGGCTTGCCGACGCTGTCGAACTTGATCTCGCCGTCTGGCTGAAAACAGACCGCCGCGCAGGTTTCAGTGGAGCCGTAAAGCTGCTTGAGATTGACGCCGATCGAGCGATAGAAGCGGAACAGGTCGGGCCCGATGGCGGCACCGGCGGTATAGGCAACGCGAATCCGGCTCATGCCGAGGACATTGCGCAGCGGAGCATAAATCAGCAGGTTGCCGAGCGCATAGTTGAAGCGGTCGGAGAACGGCACGTTGCCCGCATTTTTCACGCCGGCATCCAATATTTCCGCACCGCAGCGCTTGGCTACTTTCATGAAGTAATGGAACAAGCCACGCTTCAACTGGCCGGCATCCTCCATGCGGATCATCACCTGGGTCAGCAGGTTCTCGAAGACCCGCGGCGGCGCGAAATAATAGGTCGGGCCGATTTCGCGCAAATCGTTCATCACGGTATCGCCTGACTCCGGGCAATTGATCGTGAAGCCGGCCACGAGCGCCTGCGCGTACGAAAACAAATGGTCGCCGACCCAGGCCATCGGCAGGTACGAAAGGATGTCTTCGCTGGCGCCAAGATGGTCGAACTCGACGCCGCTTTTCGCCGCCGTTATGAACGACGAATGCGTCTGGCAAACGCCTTTCGGCTTGCCGGTGGTGCCTGATGTATAAAGCATGACAGCCACATCGCCGGGACTGCCGCGGGCAATTTCAGCATCCAGGAAATCGTGACTGTTACTGTCGTGGATACGCCCCATGGCCATGACCTCGTCCATGCTCTGCAGGAAGGTCTGGGTGTAATGACGCATGCCGCGCGGCTCGTCAAAGAGGATGTGCTGGAGCGCCGGGCATTGCTCGCGAATCTCCAGAAGCTTATCCACCTGCTCCTGATCCTCGACAATGGCAAAGCGGATCTCGGCGTCCTGCAGGACGAAAAGCATTTCACCGGCCACGGCGTCCTGATAGAGCGGCACCGGCACGCCGCCGAGCATCTGCACGGCACACATGGTCCAGTACAGGCGTGGCCGGTTGTCGCCGATGATGGCCAGGTTTTCACCGCGCCGGAAACCGAGTTCGGCTAGGCCGGCGGCCAGGGCGCGAACTTCCACGGCCACCTCGGCCCAGGTCCACGTCTGCCAGATGCCCATGTCTTTTTCGCGCATCGCCGGACGTTCGCCGCGGACACGCGCATGGTGCAACAGATAACGCGGAAACGTATCGAGACGTTCGCCCATGGTCGGGTCGGACATCCTGCCTCCTCCAGTGTGTGGTGCCTGCCGCTTGTTCTTTTGCCTGCGATTCTAGCGGGGATCGTCCTTCATGAAGAACAGGCGCGTGGCTGTTAAACCTTGCGTTACCAATCTCCGGGATCAATCCGTTTATCCGGCCCAATTTACGCGGTATATTCACGCATTGTTGTCGTCAGGCTGACAATTCGATGCAAACACTCGATGGCATGCTCACGCTCAGTCCTTGGACCGCCAGTCTGACTCCGGAACAGTTGGCCCGGGTGCGCGCGGCGATTATCGAGCGCGACTTCGCGACTGGCGCTTTCGTCGCCAGCAAGGGCGAAGCATCGACCATGTGGATCGGCGTCATCGACGGCCTGGTCAAGATCAACGCCTTCGCCGACTCCGGCAAGTCGGTGACTTTCGCCGGGGTGCCGGCGGGCAGTTGGATCGGCGAAGGCTCGGTGCTCAAACGCGAAGCCCGCAAATACGACGTCATCGCCTTGCGCGATTCCCGCATCGCCCTGCTGCCTGAAGCAACCTTTCACTGGCTGCTCGACACCAGCATCGCCTTCAACCGTTTTCTGCTCAACCAGTTGAACGAGCGGCTGTCGTTCTTCATCGGCATGATCGAACAGGATCGCCTGCTCGATCCCGACGCCCGCGTCGCCCGCTCGCTGTCGTCGCTATTCAATCAGCAACTTTATCCGGCGGCCCAGGCGGACTTGCAGATATCGCAGGAAGAACTCGGCCATCTTGCCGGCGTCTCCCGCCAGCGCGCCAATCAAGCGCTGCAGACGCTGGAAGCCGCCGGCCTGCTCAAGGTCAGCTACGGCTCGATCGCGATTCTGGATGTCGATGGGCTGCGTCGCTATGGCAATTGATCAGGAGGGCGATGTTGGCCTTACACCGCCTGTTTGCAATAACTCTCTTGTGCGAACAGTAACGCCGTCAGCGACAGGCAGGCGCTCACGAACATCAGGGTAAACCCCGCCTGCCAGGCAGCGGCGTCATAGAGCCGCACGCCATTGAAGAACGTCCCAGCCCAGCAGCGATCGAGAACCCAGCCGACGCCGGGCTGCAGGAGCATGCCGCCGATCAGCGGACCCATGTTGCAGACGCCGGCGGCCGTGCCCATCAGGCGCAGCGGCACTGATTCCTTGGCCCAGGCGAAGCCGATGATCAGGCCGCCGGAGGCGAAGCCGGTGAAGGCCAACACGACCACCAGCAGCGGCAACGGCAAGGCCAGGTAGATCACGGCCGCCCAGCCGGCCAGGGCAGCCATCGAACTGACGATATAGAGTGGCTTGCGTCGGCCAAGGCGTTGGGAAGCACTGCCGAGCAACGGGCCGCTCACTGCCCAGGACACGAGCAGGGTCGAGGTGATGACTACGGCATGAGCGGCATCGAGGTTATAAACTTGGCGCAGCCAGGGCACGCCCCAGAGGCCGGCGAAGGTCAGCACGCAGCCCGAGAAGCCGATCGGCGCCAGGGAAAGCAGCCAGGAATTGCGATACGAGAGCACTTCGACGATGCCGCGCAACACGGGCGTCGGTTCGTGGTGGGCAAGACTGCCATGGCCAAGATAACCGCGCTCGGCCGGATCGTCACGTACCAGCGACCAGGTGGCGACACAGAGCGCGGCGCTGACAACGGCTGTGGCGCCCATCACGGCGCGCCAGCCGAAAGCCTCGACCAGCAGCCGCAGCGGCACGCCGCCGATCACCCCGCCGACTACACCCATCAGCAGCGCCATGCCGGTGGCAAAGGCGAACTGGCGCGGGTCGAACCAGTGGCTGGCCAGTTTCATCATGGAGACGAAGCCGACCGCTACAGAAGCACCGATCAGCAGGCGGCCGCCGGCTGCCCAGGCGAAGCTCGGCGCCATGGCGAACAGCAGCGAGCCCAGCGTCGCCACACCGGCGCCGGCGGCAAGCACGCGCCGCGGCCCGTAGCGATCAGCCAGTATGCCGGTGGGGATCTGCATTGCCACGTAGGCATAGAAATAGAAGGCCGAGAGGTTGCCAAGTGCCGCGGCGCCGAGCGAGAACTCGCTCATCAGCTGGTCGGTGAACACGGCCGGCGCAACGCGATGAAAAAACGCGATCAAGTACAGGCAGGCACCCAATCCCCAGACGGACCAGGCCAGCAGCGCGGGTGGATGGCGGTTCTTCAAGTCCGGCGTTTGTTCGTTCAAGGTAGGCTGTCGGAATTCATGTCTTGCACGGCAGTCGCCGAATGCGGCACGCTGCGCAGTAACATAGTAGCGAGATTTTTGCGTTATCTCTGCACCGACGCTCGAACAAGCACCCCAAAGCCATGTACCTGCCCAAACACTTTCAGGAAGAAGATCCGGACCGCATCGTTGAACTGATCGACGGGCATGGATTCGCCACATTGGTGACGATGCAGGATGGCGTCCCGTTCGCTACTCATCTGGCGTTGCTTTATGACGCCGCCGCCGGACATTACGGCACCATCTACGGGCATCTGGCCAAGGGCAATCCGCAGGCCGGCGCGCTCAGCGAAGGCAGCCCGGCGCTGGCAATATTCCATGGGCCGCACGCCTACGTTTCTCCGTCTTGGTACGCCACGCCCGGCGTGCCAACCTGGAACTACGCCGTCGTTCATGCCCGTGGAATTGCCCGGCGGATCGACGCTGCCGAACCGCTCGACGCGATGCTCGAGCGGCTTACGGCGCCCTACGATACCCTCGTGGCAGATCCGGAAGGTCCGCTCATGCCAAGCGAGCAGCGCCGGAAGATGCTGCCAGCCATTTTCGGTTTCGCCATCGAGGTCACCGAACTGACCGGCAAGTTCAAGCTCAGCCAGAACCGCTCGGTCGAAGACCAGCAGCGCGTCATCTCCCGCCTTGGTCAGTCCGGCGATCCACAAAGTGAGGCAGTCGCCAACCTGATGCTGGCGAACCTGGTTTGCGCCCGCCGCTAGTTTGCGCCTGCGTCTCGCCTTGGCGCCTCGACCGCCCGGCCAGCGCAGCGCCTGTAGAATGACTGCCCAGTCAAGAAGAATACCGCCCGCCATGCAGCCCGACCGTACCGCCGAATTCCACGCCCTGCTCACGCAGCGCATCCTCATCCTCGATGGGGCGATGGGCACCATGGTGCAGCGTCACGGCTTGCAGGAAGCCGACTATCGCGGCGCCCGATTTGCCCGGCACGATCGTGATCTCAAGGGCAACAACGATCTGCTGCTGCTGACCCGGCCGGAACTGATTCGCGGTATCCACGCCAAATATCTGGCGGCCGGCACCGACATCGTCGAGACCAGCACCTTCAATGCGACGCGCATTTCACAGGCCGATTACGGGCTTGAAGAAATTGTCTACGAGTTGAACGTTGCCGGGGCCCGCCTGGCTCGTGATGTCTGCGACGAATTCACGGCGCAGAACCCGGCCAAGCCGCGCTTTGTTGCTGGCGTACTCGGGCCGACCTCGCGTACCGCTTCGATTTCGCCGGATGTGAACGATCCGGGTTATCGCAACGTCACCTTTGACGAACTGGTAGACAATTATGTCGAGGCGGCGCGCGGCCTCGCCGACGGCGGTGCCGACATCCTGCTGGTCGAAACCGTCTTCGATACCCTCAACGCCAAGGCGGCCTTGTTCGCCATCGAGAAGTTCTTCGATGAATGCGGCCAGCGCTTGCCGATCATGATTTCCGGCACCATCACCGACGCCTCGGGACGCACGCTGTCGGGGCAAACGGCGGAAGCTTTCTGGAACTCGTTGCGCCATGCCAGACCACTGTCCTTCGGACTCAACTGCGCGCTCGGCGCCAAGGATTTGCGCCAGTATGTCGAGGAACTCTCCGGCGTTTGCGACTGCTTTGTCTCGGCGCATCCGAATGCCGGCCTGCCCAACGCCTTCGGCGGTTATGACGAGACGGCGCAAATGCTCGCCGACGAAATCCGCCAGTGGGGCGCGGGCTATGGCAATGGCAGCATCATCAACATTGCCGGCGGCTGCTGCGGCACCTCGCCCGAACATATTCGCGCCATCGCCGCGGCGCTTGATGGCGTGGCCCCGCGCCGGCCACCACGGGTCGCCGCGAAGCTCCGCCTGAGCGGTCTCGAACCCTGCAACATCGGTGACGATTCTCTGTTCGTCAATGTCGGCGAGCGCAC
>CAISUK010000267.1 GCA_903888645.1 uncultured Pseudomonadota bacterium
GCAAGATGGATTTCTGAAGATGTGGAGATGCCTTCTGACGCGCGCCTCTCGCAACTTGCGTCAAGCATGGCCGACACTGTTTACTCTGACGCGCCCGGAATTTGGAGCGAGCTGGTCAACCGCGGCAGCCTCTCAAGCAACAGTGTCAAAGCCCGCCGCGACCTCCTGTGGCGGATGCTCGCCAACGAGGAGGAGGAGTGCTTAGGCATTGCAGGATACCCTGCCGAGCGTGGCCTCTATGAGACGTTGCTGGGAAGCACTGGCCTCCACCGTCAGGATTCAAACGGCGATTGGCGGTTCATGCCGCCGGACACCAAGCACGCTCCGGCGTTTCAAAAACTTTGGCAGGCGACCCGTGATTTGTTCTCCGATTCAGAGGCAAGAATCTGCGTCACCAACATTCACGATTTGTGGTCGGCTCCCCCTTTTGGAGTGAGGGCCGGCGTGATGCCCGTGATTCTCACTGCCTTCCTGCTCGCCCACAAGGGGAATGTCGCGGCCTACAAGGACGGCGTGTTTGTCCCGCGCCTCACCGATGCGGACATCGACGAGTATCTCCAAGACGCGCGGCGTTTCTCCCTGCGCTGGGTGACCATCGACGAAGAGAAAACGAAGATTCTTTCAGGCATCTCCAAGATTCTCAGCGAGGTCGGAGCCTCCTCCGCCGCGAAGGATCCGTTGGAGGCCGCTCGCGGCCTGGTCGCCTTAGTTCTTGGCTTACCGGCATGGGTTCAGCGGACAGCCTGCTTGAACGCGGAGGCTCGCTCCGTGCGCGACACGCTGCTCAAAGCAAGCGATCCTCACAAGGTGTTATTTGTCGATTTGGCGGCGGTATTCGGCGGCGCCGACGGCAAGGAATATGTCGCCGCTCTGCGAGGCCCGGTGAGGGAGCTTGCTGAAGCCTACGACGCTCTGCTTAAAAGAATTGAGTCGAGCATGCTCGAAGCTCTGGACGCCCCGGCCGGCGATTTGGATCGCTTGCAGGCGCGGGCTGAGGCCGTCGCGGGTGTTACAGGCGACTTGCGCCAGGACGCTTTCTCCGCCCGCCTTGCCAAGCACGACGGAAGCAGGGAGAGCGTTGAGGGAATTTTGAGTCTTGCTGCCAACAAACCGCCCCGCGACTGGAACGACCGGGACATCGATTCCGCGCTGCTTGAAATCGCCCGATTCGCGCTGCGCTTCCGTCAGTCCGAGGCGTTGGTCTCGGTGAGGGGACGCAAACCCACAAGCGAGGCATTCGCAGTTGTCATTGGGGCGGGTCGCCAGACCCAGACGATTTCGCGTGAGTTCGACGTCCCCGACCGTCATCGCGCGAAGGTGGACAGCCTCGCCGCAGAACTCGTGGAAAAGCTAAACGCGCAAGGGTTGAGAACAGACGTTCTTATGGCTGTCCTGGCAAAGACCGGGCTGAGGCTTGCTCAGGACGAAACTATGGAGAAGCCAGTTGGCTGAGAGACATGTCCTCGGTATCTCCGGTGGCCGCGACAGCGCGGCGCTGGCTGTGTTCATCCGTCAGACCAGGCCTGAGCTCGATGTCGATTATTTCTTCACCGACACCGGCAAGGAGCTTCCCGAGGTCTATGAGTTCCTAGGCCGGCTGGAAGGATTTCTCGGCAAGCCGATTGCCAGATTAAATCCGCGGCGCGACTTCGATTTTTGGCTGCGCGAATACAACCATTTTCTGCCTTCGGCTCAGACCCGCTGGTGCACCCGCCAACTCAAACTCGCCCCGTTCGAGCAGTGGGTTCGTCCGATGCTTGCCACAGGCGACAAGGTTACGACCTATGTCGCAATCCGCGCCGACGAGGAGTATCGCGAGGGTTACAGCTCAAAACACGAGAGGCTGACTGTCAGTCTTCCCTTCCGCGAGTCTGGCGTCGACAAACGTGGCGTGCTGGATATTCTTGACTCATCCGGTGTGGGACTGCCTAAATACTACGACTGGCGTTCTCGCAGCGGATGCACCTTCTGTTTCTTCCAGCAAAAGATCGAGTGGGTCAGGCTGAGGGAGCGCCATCCGGAAGCCTATGAAGAAGCCAAGGGATATGAGAAAAGCGCCCTTGAGCATGGCTCCCCGTTCACATGGTCGCAGGGGGAGCCTCTAAGCGAGCTGGAAAAGCCAGCGCGTATCCAGCAAATCGTTTGGGATTACGAAAAACGCAAGCAGCGCGATCTGAAAAAGCGGCCAGTCAATCCGTTGAGGCCACTCGAGAGCATTGAGGATATCGACGACTTGTTTGGCGAAGACGAAGGCGGTGGTGCCTGCGTGATCTGCCACAAGTAACCATTTGGGTTTGATCGACAAGGCGACGATCCATAAGCTGAAAGACCAACATGTTCAAGATTACCGCACGAACTATTCTGGAGCTTGGGGCCGAGTTGATCAGCTCCGACATCATTGCCTTCTACGAGCTCATTAAGAATGGGTTTGATGCAAAGACGCAGAATGGTGTAGAGGTGCGTTTCAAAATTGTTCTGCGACGCAATGCCCTACTCTCGCTGACACAAAGATGTAAGGATGGTGAGGAGCTCGCAGACCTTCGTGTTGCAGCGCTTGCGGCACTTACTGTGGACGCTCCCGCAGACCGGTTGGAACAAGCGCGACAGATGATCGCAAACGCCAAGAACCTCTCAGCCCTGATGAAAGCGCTTCAGCATATATATGACTCGAGTACCATCGAAGTCGCCGACACAGGCACGGGCATGTCCGAGGGAGACCTCTCGGACAATTTTCTGGTAATTGGCACTCCAAATCGCAAGCGTGAAGTCGAGGATGCTCTCGCACGAGGAGAGGAGAACACGCCGTACCTCGGCGAAAAGGGCATCGGTCGCTTATCCGCAATGCGTTTGGGAGATCGCCTCCGTGTTGAGACTGCCCGAGCCAACGACAAACGGTTAAATATCCTTGATATCGACTGGCGCGCCTTTTCCAACCTCGATGCAATGCTGGAGGACATCGACATAACTCCCGAGGAAGGTGGCAACAAGCCTAACTCTAGTTGGTCAGGAACTACCATCATCATTGGGGCGTTGACAGAGGACTGGACTGCGCAGCGAGTGACCCGAATGGCAGAGTATGACTTCGCGCGGTTAATGGATCCATTCCTCGATCAGAAAAAGCGACCACGGGTCGTGCTGGCATGGAACGGAACCCGACTGGGTATTCCATGGATGAGCCAGGATCTGCTGAACAATGCCCACGCTCGCGTTTCCGGAACCTACAATGTCGAGAAGGGACCCACTCTTCGATGTACGTTGGAAGCTTTGGACCTAGGATTCGATCACCCGAAGGAAACCGACGAAGCCGTCGTGACCAGCCCGGACTTGGTAGGCGCACTCATCGGTCCCTACGGCGAGATCCCAGACTCGGCATTGACCTCGGTTGGATCTTTCTCTTTCGAAGCCCACTGGTACAACCGCCGTAGGTTGGGAAGGATCGAAGGCATCGGCGAAATGCGAACTGTCAAAGAGCTGCAAGAAAAATGGTCCGGTATCCTACTATTTCGCCAAGGGTTCCGAGTCTTCCCTTATGGCGAAGACGAAGATGATTGGCTTGGGTTGGACCGCAAAGCAATGCGGCGATCCGGCTACACGCTGAACAAAACCCAGTTCATAGGACGAGTCGAAATTTCGCGGACCCGCAACCCAATGCTAGTTGACCAGACGAATCGCGAGGGGCTCAGAGAAACACCAGAACAGCAAGTCTTTATCGGCATCATGCAATACGTCGTGCAGGATCTGCTTTTCCCGTTCATGCGGAGCGTCGAGAAACAGTACAAAGCTCAGAAGGTGGACCTCTCAAATGCCAAGACCGAGGTGGCCAACCTCGAAACACGAGCAAATGCAGCACTGAAGCGGCTACGCGCTTTGCCTGTGCGGGAGAATGCTCGGCAGGAGACATCGGCGGCTCTGGAAGATCTCCAGCAGACGCTGTTCGAATTCTCGGAGTTCGCCCAGAACGCACGTCAGAGAATTGAGGAAGTCGAGCAGGAGAGCCGCCAAATGATCGATATGGCGGGCGTCGGTCTCATGGTCGAAGTTGTTGCGCACGAGCTCGCACGCGCTGCCGAAAACGCATTAGAAAATCTGGAGGCACTTCGAAAGAAGGATGTACCTGTAGACGTCCGTACCAAGCTCGAAGCTCTACGAGCGGAAATGAAGAGCCTTAGCAAACGCGTACGCGTTCTCGACCCACTGAGCATTTCCGGCCGGCAGCGCGTAGAAGTCTTCAGTCTCAAGGATCTGATCGAGGAAACAAGGTTAGCCCATGAGGCCCAGTTTTCGCGCGAACGAATTCTCTTCAAAATCGATGCACCGAGCGATGTCCGCGTGAAAGCCGTCAAAGGCATGGTTGTGCAGATCATCGAGAACTTAATCTCGAATTCTGTTTACTGGCTGGCAACCCGTACTGCACGCGAGCGTGGGTTCGTACCGACCATCCGAATCGTCTTACACGACTATCCGCCCACCATCCATTACGAAGACAACGGTCCGGGCATCGCGCCCGAGAATGCACAGAAAGTATTCCGTGTTTTCTTCTCGCTAAAAGAAAAGTCCAAGCGCCGCGGCTTAGGCCTCTTCATTGCACGCGAGTGCGCTGAGCACAACGGTGGGACGCTGACCTTGGACAACCAAGCGGACCCTGTAACTGGGCGACTGCACCGGTTTGTGTTTGAACTCGCTGAAAGCGCCTCGATTAGATGAGTGACCTATCTGTTCTGCTGGAAGCAGCGGCCGTGAGGACCGCCCTGATCGTCGACGATGCATTTGACCTAGTGCCGTCGGCGAGCGATCTTGCGATTGATGCCGACGAATGGGGGCACTTCTTCGATGATCTACAGGTTGCGGACAAAGAGGCGATCGCTAAGCTATTTCCAGAATTCGACGACATCCGGGCTGACTCGCTTCAGAAGTCGAACGAGTTCGTTGCTGTTCTTTGGGCCAACAAGGACAAGGTAGCGACCGAGGCTGTCGCACCTCTTTTCCAACGCTACGAACACGACATGCAAACGGATCTTCGCTATCTAACGATGCTCCGGGAACAACTCGAGAGCTTTGGACTGAAATGCGAGCAAGCTGGCAGAGACTTCCAGGCTGACGCTGCAGCCGTGGATCTGATAGTGATCGACCTGTTTCTCGGATCAGGTCAGGAGCGGCAGGACATCGAACGATCAATCAGGAGCCTGCGGCGAGTCATTGATAGTCGCTCCGGACGCCCACCGCTGGTGATTCTGATGTCGCGCAGTCATCTGCTTGCAGAACAACGTGCGGACTACCGGGATGGTGCGGGACTATTTGAATCCGCGTTTCGCATCATCAGCAAGAGTGACCTTGAGCGCCAGAACAAACTTGCACGTATTTTGGCTCGCTTGGGAAGTCACTATGCAGACTCGCTTAAGCTTGCAGCATTCCTTAACGCATGGAACGCGGGTATGGAACGCGCGCGGCAGCGAACCGCGATAGCAATTCGCCGCCTCGACCTGCCGGAGATCGCTCAGGTTCGTCAGCTTCTTCTCGACGCCGAAGAAACACCAACCGGAGCGTACTTGGTCGACGTGTTCGACCGCGTGCTATTACACGAGCTTGAAGGCGAGGCAGCGATCATCGACGCCGCCATCGCTCTGCAGAGCTTAACGACATCGAAGTACCCACCCCCATATGTCGCAGGTTCTCGTGACCTTCAGAACCTGGTTCATTGTTCCCTTTTCCAACACCCGCAGCGTCTACGCTTACCCGGCTCGGATAGCAAGGTCTCCTTTGGCGATCTCTTGCGCCGAAAGGGATCTGCTGCTGAGGAGGCGAAGGCTTCTGGAGAAGCGTTACAAGCGAGACCGCCGTCACTGCTTTGCGACATTACTGAGGACCAAGCGCTGGCGGTGATGTCTCCCGCCTGCGACCTACAGCGTCAGGGAGCCAAGCGCGTACTTCTGTTGGTTGGAGATATTCGACCTCTCGTTCCCAGTGAATGGACTTACAAGGAAGTGAGTGTGGTCACGTGATTTGATGGTGCGATGTTCGCGTTCGGTGATGGTCATTTGTGGGGCGTGGAGAAAGAACAACGCCGGCAAATGACGCCGGCGTTGTCGATGATGGACTTGCTCAGGGTGTAGTCAGAACCGCGA
>CAISUK010000268.1 GCA_903888645.1 uncultured Pseudomonadota bacterium
GACGTGCGCTTCGGCCATGATATGCCTCTGTCGTTGCAGACAGCGGTATTGTGATCGCTCCCGTCGTCAGAGGCTTGGGGTAGCTGCTACATAATGCCGATGAATTGAACACGTGCTTCATTTGGGCACATGTGAAAGGGACCGGCGCAATTACAGCCGAGGTCAAGATAGAGGCCAGCGCCAGTGACCCCACTGGCCCGCTTGGCCAGACGAACTCAGGGAGTTGGACAATCGGCCTGTCTGGAAGCGGTAACTTTCTAACGACATTGCGGGCAAATCTCGCCGGAGATCACTGTCAGGGCTATTACTACCGGGCACGCCTCACTGCGTTGAGCGGTAACGGCAATGTGTCCGTGTTGCTGCACGACGAATAGCTACAATGTTTTCGTGGATGATCTGGATTTGCAGCCGGATCATTCATTCCGGGCAAGCGGTCGCGGGGCCGCTTGTGATGCGGCTTCGGGTCCGGTTGCTCATTCCGGATCACGCCGCACCCTACCCCTAGTGGGCGTGAATATGTTTAACGCATACGATTCTGGTCACCGACCGGTATCCCTCTTTTTTATAAAAATGTGAGTGTCTTGGGCGCTTCCATCCACTTTTAGGAGCAAATCGACATGAAACTAGCTATGTCTGCATCAATTCCGGAGCATTTAGAGCCGCCTGAAAGCCTGTTGTTTGCTCAGATTCAGCGAGAGTTCTGCATCACCGATAGCGGCGGCATAGCCTTACTGACGGCGGCTTGTGAGTCTCGCGGCCGTGCCAGGCGTTGCCGGGAGCGTATCGACAGAGAAGGCGAATTGACGCCCGAAGGGAAGGTGCACCCCTTGCTGCTCTGTGAGCGTGACAGCCGCAAGGCATTCGTTTCAACAATCAACGCGCTGGGACTCGACACCGAGGCCGCCGGAAGTGTTGGCGTTAGGAGTGTCGCGTAATGGCTGGACGACGGTACAAGCGGCTGCGTGCATCCGGCGCTGGATTAACGCCGCTCACGATAGCCATTATGCACGTTGGCAGCGGCATCAGTCACATGGATGAAGACGAACTCAAGGCGCTCTGGTGGGAGTTTGGCGAAGCTGTCGAGGATCATGTCGAAAAGAAATTCGGCTCACGCCGTACATTCGTCGGCGAGACGGCACGAATCGAGGGCTGGAAGCGGCCGAAGTCCGTTACTGCGTAACGCTCAACCTTCAAGTGAGGAAACTACCCGGCCTAGTGTCGGGTTTTTTTGACGGTTTCTCCGGTATTTGCGGAGTTTTCCGGCGACGTTACGAAATCTGTCAGTGATGCGACGATGATGGACACAAAAAGCCCTAGTCGCTCACCCTAGGCTATCTGCTTACCATGTGCTTACCGTAGATTTTTTGTTAGTGAGCACTATCGCTGAAACCTAGTGCTGGTGGGGTGGACGATGGGACTCGAACCCACGACAACCGGAATCACAATCCGGGACTCTACCAACTGAGCTACGCCCACCACTGCCAAACGAGGCGCGAATTCTACCATCAAGCTCCGGATGTGAGTGTACCGGGTTGGCGCGAAGTCTGATCCGGGAATGGCCGGCAGGGGGATCGGCCGTAACGCGGTTTTGTCATAAACCGAGCGTGGAATTGACGGACATTTGCGAGGAATGGGCCCAGATCTGTTCGAAGCGTTCACGCAGATTGGCTGTTTCGACAGGATCGCCGAAAATCATTTTGCCGCGCGGATAGGCGACATGAAAACGTACCACGGCGAAGGCGTCGTCGACGAGCAAGGCGCTGTCGGAAAGGTGGCGAATTTCGTCTGAAGTGCGGCGCACTTCATTGGCATGAGAATAGCGACCGAGCAAAGTTACCAGGCGCGGCAGGCGGGTTTCCAGACGCGCCGGGTCATGCACGACGATGCGTAGCCGGGCCAGGCGCGAGCCGGTCAGGAATCGGCCCAATGCCGTGACGCGCTTGAGTTCTTCCAGATGCAGCTTCGCCAGGTCGTTGTCGAAGATGCAGATCTCCCGCTGCGCCGCGTTGAGTACCGCATCGACGGCGTCGCCGTAGGCGGCCTCGCTGTCGATACCAGTGACGCCAGGGGCACTCATCGCGGTGCGAGGAATCCGTCGCAGTACCAGCAATGCAGCAAGTCGACGGTGGCAACCGTTAGCGCATCGAGATTTTCCAGTTGGCGATTATCGGCCAGTTTCTGCAGGGCTTTGCGGTCTGCGCCGGGTGCCGGCGACGGCTCGCCGTTGATGAAGAATGCATTGCCTGAAAACAGCAACTGCGTGCGTGGGTCAAGGCGCAAGCCACGCTTGCCGCAGGCCGCAGCAAATCGCGCTGCGGAGAGCGGCTCGTCAGGCGGCGAGAAATACACGTGCGATTTTGGCTCGGTCAGGTAGCGACCGAGAAATTCGCGAACGATGGCGCGGTTCCAGCGCACCTTGGCGAGCATGGCTTCGACCTGGTCGATCATCGCCGCGCCGATTTCGGCGGGATGTTTCTGCTGGCGCAGTCCCGGGTCGGCATAGCGCCCGCCCAGTTGCAGCGTGTCCTGCAAGTGGAAGAGGAATTGTTCGGCGATTTCCTGCGTCGGCGCGGTACGAAAGCCGATCGACCAGGTCATGCATTCGCCGACGCCGGTGCCGTCATGCGCCCATTGCGGCGGCAGATAGAGCAGGTCGCCGGGGTTGAGCAGCCAATCGCGGCTCGGCTTGAAATCGCGCAGGATCTTCAGCGGTATGCCATCGATCAGCGCCTTGTCGCGCTGCGCGCCGATGCGCCAACGGCGCTGGCCAACGCCCTGCAACAGGAAAACGTCATAATTGTCGAAATGCGGCCCGACGCCGCCACCATCGACGGCGTAGCTGACCATCAGATCGTCAAGGCGGGCATAGGGGATGAAATCGAACTGGCGCATCAACTGGTCGCCGCCGGCTGCGTGCAGATTGACGCCTTGCACCAGAACGGTCCATTTGGCGTCGCGGCGTTGTTTGAAATCGCGCGCGGCGAAGGGGCCGCGGCGAATTGTCCAGGCGTCGCCGGCACGGGCGACGAAGCGCGATTCGACATCGTCGCGGCAGGCCAGATCGATCATGGCGTGACGATCGTGCAAGGCTTCCAGGCCGGTAAAGCCGGGCACCGCCTGGCGTACCAGCAGCGGCTTTTTCTGCCAGTATTCGTCGAGAAATTGTTGCGGCGTCAGGCCGCCAAGCAGCGTGGGATTCATGGTGCGGGCCATTATAATCCGCGCTCCTAAGCCGCGCCGCCATGGCTTTTTCATCGATACCTATTTCATGCCGCAAGCCACCATCGAATCATTGGACCATGAGGGGCGCGGTGTCGCCCATGTCGATGGCAAAGTCATGTTCATCGAAGGAGCGCTGCCAGGCGAACTGGTCGAGTATTCGAGCTACATAAAGAAATCGCGCTACGAGCGTGCCGAGGCCACCGCAGTGCTGCGCCAGAGCAGCCAGCGGGTGGCGCCGTTGTGTCGCCATTTCGAAACCTGCGGTGGCTGCAGCATGCAGCATCTTGAGCCGGCGGCGCAGGCTGCGGCCAAGCAGCGCGTTCTCGAAGATGCGCTCTGGCATATCGGCCGGCTCAGACCGGAGCAGGTGTTCGCGCCGCTGGCCGGGCCGGCCTGGCGTTACCGCCATCGCGCCCGTCTTGCCGTCTATAAATTGGCTGCGCCGGGCAATGTCATGGTGGGCTTTCACCAACGCAAAAGCAGCTTTGTGGCGGATATGGATAGCTGCGAAATCCTGCCCGTCGAGATTTCGCTGTTGCTGCCGCGCCTGCGCGAATTGGTGGCGGGCTTGGCTCAGCCGGATCGCATGCCGCAGATCGAGGTGAGCGTGGGCGAGCAGGCCGGTAGCGAGCAGCGCGTGCTGGTGTTGCGCCATCTGCAGCCGTTGACGCGCAGCGATGAGGCGCGGCTTCGCGGGTTTGCCGCGGCCCATGGGGTGACGCTTTACCTGCAGTCGGGCGGACCGGAATCTGTCAGGCTGTTCCATCCGCCCGATGCGCCGCCGCTGGCTTATTCC
>CAISUK010000269.1 GCA_903888645.1 uncultured Pseudomonadota bacterium
GGATCAGGCTCTTGGGGTCCTTCTCGGCGGTCTCCGTCATCTTGTCGGCCCAGGTATCGGCCATGTTGCGCTCGACCCATCCGGCGGCGATGCGGACGCCGACCCGACGCAGATTCTCGATGACCGCCAGGCGCAGCATGATCGGGATGGCCCACAACTCGCCGATCTTCAGCGGCGTCACCGACTGGTAGGCCGCGACGAAGCGGCTGAGTGTCTCGGCGTCGATGCGTCCGTCGCCATGCGCCACCGTCTCAAGTGCAATGTCATAGACGCGTGGACGCCCGTTCGATGGTCCGTTGGTCAGGCGGGGGAGCTCGCGGCTGTAACCTTTTGGCAAGTGCCTTTTGGCGGTGCGAATCTGCTCCTCGATCAGGTAGAAATTGTCGAGCAGCCACTCGCCGGCCGGGGAGATCAATTGGTTGCTGGTGACCGCGGCGGTCAGCAGCCTGCAGACGTCGACCAAGGCGGTTTCATTCTCCGCCAACCGCGCCAGGAGCTGGTCGGCGGGCGATCCAGCGGCGAGCCGGTGCGTCGCCGCCAGTGCCTTGCCATGCTCGGCCATTTGCTCGGCACTGAACAGCTCCGAGCGTAGCGGCGGTTCTTCTCGCGCCGAAATCTGCGGCCAGCCCACGCGCAGATGCTTCCTGGCGTGGAAAAGTTGATCGATGAACTTGAAGATGGCGCTCAATGCGTTAACGTGTCAAGGCGTCATGAGCAAGGGCAGGTCTGCGCCGCGCCTTTGCTATCGGCGCACCGATTTTTCCCGGCGACCATGACAGGTTGCCGCTGCCCGAACCGACAGCGAATCGAAGTCCGGACAACGGCATGAACTTCGGCAAGGCTCACTTGACGCGCATGTCATCCTTGACCGACTTGACGCCACCGACGCCGCGTGCCAACTCGATGGCTTTGGCGGCAGCGTCCTGGGAACTGACAAAGCCGCTCAACTGCACGACACCCTTGAAGGTTTCCACGTTGATCTCGGCAACTTTCAAGGTAGGTTCGTTGAATATGACCGCTTTGACTTTGGTCGTGATGGCACTGTCATCAAAATATTCGCCCGTACCTTCCTGTTTGGCAGTGGAGGCGCAACCGACAACGACGGTGAGTGTCAGCGCCAGGAAAATTGCGGAAAGATAGTTGGCAATTCGTTTCATGATTGATTCTCCAAAGGTAATCGAAACGACGGTTTTTCGTTTCAGGAAATTCAGGCTTCAACTTGTTCCACCGATGTCGCGGCGCCGGTGAATAAGGCGCCACCCACCATGACCATGCCGAAACCTGCAGCGCAGCTTAGCGAGGCAATTTTGTGACGTCGGTGCGTTGGCGTACATAATGAGTTTGATGGGGAAGGGGTTGCGCAGCGTGAATACTCCCGCATGGATGCGATTCAGTCTGTTCGGCAGCGCACAGACGGCCGGCGCCGCATCAGTAGAATTTTGCCCGGCGCATGGCAATGTCTGCCGGGCGTTACGCGTAAATCGCCGGACCCTTCATGCACAAGACCCGATTCCGTTTCGCCTGCCTCGCCGGCCTGCTGCTGCCTGTTGTAGCGAACGCTGGCTCCGACGCCCTAGCCGACCTTTTGGCCGTGCCGGGGAGCGCCGGACTCGGCGTCATGCTGCAAAGCGAACAGTCGCCGTACAAAGGCGCTGGCGTCAGCAATGACCTGGTCCCGCTCTATCTTTACGAGGGCAAGCGGTTCTTTCTGCACGGTACCCGTGCCGGCCTGAAGCTGGTCGATGAACCGCGCCACCGCTTTGACCTCTTTCTCGATTACCGCCTCGAAGGCTTCCCCTATGACCGCAACCCGGCAGCACTTGCCGGCATGGGCCCGCGTCGGCCATCGACAGACCTGGGAATTCGCTACCGGTTTCGCTCGGACTGGGGCAATCTGGATAGCGAATTGCTGCATGACGCGGAGAACGTCAATAAAGGCACCGAAGTGCGCCTCGGCTACAACGTCGAGTGGCAATCCGGCCGCTGGCACCTTCGGCCGAGTCTGGCGCTGTCACGGCGCGATGGGCGACTCAACAACTATTACTACGGTGTCGGCGAAAGCGAAGCCACGCTGTTGCGTCCGGAGTATCAGCCGGGCGGCGGGACCAATCTCTCGCTCGGTTTGCACGGCTACTATGTCTTGTCGAATCGCTGGCGACTGTTGGGCGGCATCGGTATCAATCGGCTCGATCAAAAGGTCCGCAACAGTCCGATCGTTCGGGAAGGAGCGCAGCCGAACCTGACGATCGGCGCCGCCTATGACTTCGGCAACCACCTGGCCTATGCCGAACCAACCCTGCCACTGCACCTGAAGCTGCTCTACGGACGTTCCACCGAATGCAATCTGCTGCCGGTAATGACATTGCGCTGCGGTTCCACCCGCACCGCCGACAATACCCGTATCGCCGCTATCGAATTGGGTCGACCGCTGGTTGAGCGGGCCAACAATTGGCCGCTGGATTTCTATGGTTATCTCGGCATTCTTCATCACGACGAAAACCATTTGCAGGCCGACTCCTGGCAAATCGATGCCTATATCAAGGCCTACTATTACGGATTCCCCTGGAGCGAGAGAATCCGCACCCGTCTCGGCATGGGTGCCGGCCTGTCGCTGGCGCAGCACATCCCTTTTGTCGAAGAACGGGATCAGGCGCGGCGTGGTCGAAATACGTCGAAGCTGCTCAACTATCTCGATCCGAGTATCGATGTCAGCATTGGTGACCTGATCGGCGTCCACAACTTGCGCGAAACCTACTTTGGTCTGGGCGCATCGCATCGCTCAGGGATTTTTGGCGCAGTGAAAATGTTTGGCAATATCGACGGCGGTTCGAACTATATCTATACCTACATCGAAACGAAGTTGTAGGCGAGGGGCGGGCGGTGGGCGCGCCGCCAACATCGCGCAGCGCCAGCCGCCAATACCGATGTCCTGCAGGAAAAAAATGGCCCGAAACGAGAGCGCTGTTCCGGGCCAAGTGTTGCAGGCGTTCGTTAAGGGAGGAAGAAAACGAACACCCGCGTGCACGATGCCTCAATGGATAGCCACGATCTGTGCGCCAGCCCACACAAGGCGAAATATTTTTCGGCTAGCCGACTACTTGGCGATGCGGGTGCCCACCACTTCGATATTGACGCGGCGATCGGGCTGCAGGCAGGCGATGACCTTGGGACTCTTGGCGCCGGCGCAGTCGCCCGCTTTGGTTACCGGCTGGGTTTCTCCGCGGCCTTCGGTACTGACCCGGTTCGGCTCGATGCCCTTGCCGACCAGGTA
>CAISUK010000270.1 GCA_903888645.1 uncultured Pseudomonadota bacterium
ATCCGGTTGCCTTCGTCCGTTCAGATAGGCGCGCCGAAGGTGCCAGAACCGTCGGTTCATTTTGCAGTGCGGTCATTACTCGCGAGGAAATATCCAGCCCGAGATTGCCTTCCTGGCGCAATGCATCGCCAATCAAATGATAACTGTGCCAATCCGCCTGCAAACGCTTATCGCTGCCGAGCGCCCCAATGATCGAAGACACCTCATGTGCCTCGACTTCGCCGTCAATCAATGCCGAAAGATGTGTTTTCATTTTGCTTTACCACCTTTGATCCGGCCCGATATCAAGCAGGGGCCTAAGTCTTTCCGCAATTGCCTCGCGACCGCGAAAAATTCGCGACCGCACCGTACCGATCGGACAATCCATCACCTGGGAAATTTCCTCGTACGACAACCCTTCAATCTCGCGCAGCATCACTGCCGTGCGCAAATCCTCAGGGAGCGCTTCCATTGCTGCATTGACCGTGTCACCAATCTGTTTCGACATCAGCATCCTCTCCGGTGTATTGACATCACGGAGTAAATCACCATCGTCATAACCTTCCGCATCCTCACTTGCCACATCCGTGCTTGTCGGCACGCGCCGCCCGTTCGACACTAGCCAGTTCTTCGCCGTGTTGATGCCAATGCGATAAAGCCACGTGTAAAAAGCACTCTCGCCACGGAAGCTCGGCAATGCCCGATAGGCTTTGATGAAAGCCTCCTGGGCGACATCTTCGACTTCTGCCGGATCACGCACCAGACGCGACAACAACCGCACCAGCTTGCGCTGATATTTTGAAACCAGCAGGCCGAACGCTTCCTTGTCGCCATTCTGCACGCGCTCAACCAACAGCTGATCTGCTTCGCGGTCTCCCATTGGCAAGTGCTTATATTTTGTAGAGTTCTGGAGGAATACAGCTATGACCGCCCCAGTATACCTTGAGAACCCAAACCCGCCGGAACCGAAAAACAACGCAGTGCCCAACAACCACTGTCGTCACAGACAGACAGCCTCGGCAATAGTTCCGCGAGCAACAGGGTTAATTGAACATGCTATATTCGCCACTCGTTCAATAGGTGCGCGGCAATGCAATTTGACGTTCTAATCATCGGCAGCGGCCTGGCCGGTCAGTCTGCTGCGCTCCGACTCGCCGAACGCGGCCGCAAGGTCGCATTGGTCACCAAGCGCACCATGGACGATTCGGCTTCGGCCTGGGCGCAGGGCGGCATCGCCGCTGTGCTCGATCCTCTCGACTCGATCGAGGCACACGTTCAGGATACCTTGACGGCCGGTGCAGGCCTGTGCGATCCGGTCGCGACACGATTCGTCGTCGAACAAGGGCGAACCGCCATCGAATGGTTGATCACCCAAGGCGTTCCGTTCAGCCGCAACGACGGCAATGACACCTACCATCTCACCAGGGAAGGCGGCCACACGCACCGCCGCGTCATCCATGTTGCCGATGCCACAGGGCATGCTGTGCAGCGCACCCTCGCCGAAAAAGTACGTCAGCATGAAAATATTTCCATACTTGAAAGGCATATCAGCGTCGATCTGATCACGGCCGCCAAGTTGGGGCAAGCCAAGAACCGCTGTCTCGGCGCCTATGTACTTGACATCGAGGCGGACCGCGTCATTACTGTGGGCGCGACGCACACCTTCCTTGCCACGGGGGGAGCCGGCAAGGTCTATCTGTATACGACCAATCCCGATACGGCCACTGGCGACGGCGTGGCCATGGCGTGGCGGGCCGGCTGTCGCGTCGCCAACATGGAGTTCGTGCAATTCCATCCGACCTGCCTTTACCATCCCCACGCCAAATCCTTCCTCATCAGCGAAGCCATGCGCGGCGAGGGCGGCATATTGCGCCTGCCCGATGGCACGCGCTTCATGCCTGATCATGACCCGCGAGCAGAACTGGCGCCGCGCGATATTGTTGCCCGCGCCATCGATTTCGAGATGAAGAAGCGCGGTCTCGATTGCGTCTATCTGGATGCCACGCATCTGGGGCGCGATTTCCTGGTGACACATTTCCCGACCATCTACGCGCGTTGCCTGGAATTGGGCATCGACATCACCAGTGCGCCGATACCGGTCGTGCCCGCCGCTCATTACGCCTGCGGTGGCGTCGTCACCGACCTGAATGGACGCACCGACCTGCCCGGCCTTTACGCGGCTGGCGAAACCGCTTTTACCGGTTTGCACGGCGCCAATCGCCTCGCCAGCAATTCGCTGCTGGAGTGTCTGGTATTCGCTGCCGCGGCAGCCGAAGACATCATGACCAGCCAGGCATTTGTCCATCCAGCGCTACCCGAATGGGACGAGAGTCGCGTCACCGATGCCGACGAAGCAATCGTCATTTCGCACAATTGGGACGAATTGCGTCGTTTCATGTGGGACTATGTCGGCATCGTGCGCACCAATAAGCGGCTGGAGCGCGCCGTGCATCGCATCCGTCTGCTGGAGAAGGAAATCGATGAGTATTACCAGCATTTCCGGATCAGCAACGATCTCATCGAACTGCGCAATCTGGTGTTGACCGCACACCTGATCGTCAAGAGCGCTCAGCGCCGACTGGAAAGCCGGGGGCTGCATTACAGTGGCGATTATCCGGACACATTGCCGCGAGCACTCGAAACCGTACTCCACCCGTCGCGGAAAATCTAATGGGGCGGCACCGCTTTCGGCTGGGTTTGCCAGCGCAGCCACAAACGCAGCAAGCGCTGCGGCTCAGGGTCGAGCGCATCGGCAGGCAGAGTCAAAAAACGCAGCCGACCAGCGCAATCGCAGTCAACGATGACAAGCCATGACAAGACCACGGTGTTCATGCCGACACGCTGCAATTGCAGCTGGCCCCTGGTCCATTCGATATCCAGCCATCCGTCATCGCGCAAGATAATTCCAATGGGATAGTTACGCGCCAGGCGACGCAGCGAATGGAGCAGTGAAGCGGCGATCAGAAACCAGCAAATCAGCATTTGCGGGAAGGCCATTGTCGTCTTGGCCAAGACCGCCACTGCGCCAAGATGGCCGACGATCATCGCTGCGAAGAGCAGCCGCGACGGTCTCGGCGTCAGTGTCAGCGGCAGTCGCACTGCGGCCCCGGATCAGACCCGGCGAAACACCACCGTGCCATTGGTGCCGCCAAAACCAAAGGAATTGGAAAGGGCACCGCGAATCTCCATCGGCCGCGCTTCGTTGGCGCAGTAATCGAGATCGCACTGTTCATCCTGGTTGAAGATATTGATTGTCGGCGGCGATATCTGGTTATGGATGGCCAGTGTCGAGAAAACCGCCTCGACCCCGCCCGCTGCACCGAGCAAATGGCCGGTCATCGATTTGGTCGAATTCACCACCAGTCGTTTGGCATGGTCGCCAAAACAGCGCTTGACCGCCACCGTTTCAGCCAGATCACCAAGCGGCGTCGAGGTGCCGTGGGCATTCACGTAATCCACTTCATCGAGGTTCATGCCGGCATTTTTCAATGCGTTGATCATGCAGCGACGGGCGCCGTCACCATCTTCGCAGGGTGCCGTCATATGATTGGCGTCGGCGCTCATGCCATAACCGCAAACCTCGGCATAAATTCTTGCGCCACGCGCCCGGGCATGCTCGAGTTCTTCCAATACCAGAACGCCGGCACCTTCACCGAGAACGAAACCATCGCGATCCTTGTCCCAGGGTCGGCTGGCTGTGGCAGGATCGTCGTTGCGCGTCGAGAGCGCGCGGGCAGAAGCGAACCCGCCAATCGCCAACGGCGTGACAGTCGATTCCGCACCGCCACAAACCATGACATCGGCATCGCCATACTCGATCAGTCGTGCCGACTCGCCAATACAGTGCGTTGCCGTCGAGCAGGCCGTCACCATGGCCAGGTTCGGCCCTTTCAGACCGTACATGATCGACAGGTTGCCCGAAATCATGTTGATGATGGTCCCGGGGATGAAGAACGGCGAAATTTTCCGCGGACCGCCGGCGAGAAAGTCATTATGGGTATCCTCGATCATCGGCAGACCGCCAATGCCCGAACCAATATTGACGCCGATGCGTTCAGCATTATCGGCACTCACTTCAATACCGGAATCCTTGAATGCCTGGATCCCGGCAGCCATGCCGTAATGGATGAAGATATCCATGCGGCGCGCTTCCTTCGCCGAAAGATAGCTGGTGATGTCGAAATTCCTGACCTCGCCTGCGATCCTTGCGGAAATCGATGACGCATCGAAGCGCGTTATAGGACCGATACCTGACCGGCCTGCGACGATGTTGTCCCATGCTTCTGGAACGGTATTGCCGACCGGCGAGATGATGCCAAGGCCGGTCACGACGACTCTGCGACGTGCCAAGGGAAACTCCAGCAAAGTATTACGGTTGGGGCGGGTTACTACTCGACTTACTTCTTCAGATTGCTGGTGACGTAATCGATGGCCTGCTTGACGGTGGTGATTTTCTCGGCTTCTTCGTCCGGAATCTCACACTCGAACTCTTCTTCGAGTGCCATCACCAGTTCGACTGTATCCAGCGAGTCGGCGCCGAGATCGTCGACGAAAGAGGACTCGATCTTGATGTCGGTTTCGTTGACGCCGAGTTGCTCGGCGACGATCTTTCTGACGCGTTGTTCAATGTTCTCCATTTACATGCTCCTTCCCTGAGGGTGATGAGAAAAACTTGTTTATTTTATCAGAAACAACCTCCGGCCCAGCACGCGCTCGCGGCTCGACAGGCTATGCCTATATCATGTACATGCCGCCATTCACATGCAAGGTCGTACCGCTGATGTAGCTGGCGCCGGGACCGGCGAGAAAGCTCACGGCAGCGGCAATTTCTTCGGCATTTCCAAGCCGGCCCAAGGGTATCTTTTGCAACAGTGCTTCCCTCGCAGCATCAGGCAGAGCCTTGGTCATG
>CAISUK010000271.1 GCA_903888645.1 uncultured Pseudomonadota bacterium
AAGGTCACTTCCTGGAGTCCTTCGTAGCCAAGCGCATGGCGGAAGGCGTAAAGGCTTTGATCGTCATCCCCAACCAAGGTCACCTCGATACCGGAGCGGCCATGAAGAAGGATCCACTCCATCTGTACCTCATCCATATCCTGCGCCTCATCGACGAGAAGCCAGCGAATGGGCAGAGGGGACATTTCGCCATTGGTCATCTTGCTGACCGTGGTCAGTAGCAGATCGGAAAAATCCATGGATCCTTCGGATTTCATCAAATCCTGGTACCCATGAAAGACCGATTCAAGTGCCGGATCAGAGAACACCGAGAGCGCCAGTCGGGACTTAACTCGGTCGATTCCCTGAATAACATTCTCGAAGGACAGACTTGGAGCATGCTGTTTCCAGCATCGTCGTAGCACGGCAAGCCGTTCACCTTCTGCGAGCAGCCTCGGCGGCTTCCCTTTACCGAAGCGCTTGATCTGCGCAAGCGCCAGTGAGTGAAATGTCCCGTCAGCGAGCCGTCTTGCGTGGGCAGGCCCGCAGGCTTGAAGAATTCGGGATCGAAGCTCATCCGCAGCATCCCGAGTGAAAGTCACTGCACACAATCGACCTTTCTCATTGGTGGCCAGAAGGTGTGCAGCCCGCGCCGAAAGAACCCGGGTTTTGCCGGAACCAGGACACGCCAGGATCGTGCAGTGCCCGCTAGCCGTTACGGCACGCTCCTGGTACAGATTGAGATTCACTCAACCCCTATACGACAACTGGTTCAGTGACTGAAGCGGAGGTTTCGGAAGTGATTTCAACCACCTCTGCCTTGTCCTTGCCTTGAGACTCTTTTCTTCGAGCGGCCGTCATTGCGCGACCTGAGATTGAACGAATGGTGCCAGCCAATCTAAGGATGCGGCGCTTCCAGTCATAGATGCTGCGAGAGTAGATGCCATCGGGGATAACGCCGGATAGCCAGAGGGTATCGAGCTTGGCCACCAGGGAATCGAATTCACGGATCAGGCCGATGTAGCGCACAGCTCTTGGCGAGGTTATCTTCGCCTCGACTTCTTTCGGGTGCGAGTAATCGATCCCGGAAAATTCAATCCCATTGGATTCGGCAAGCTTGTCCAGGCGAGCAACCTCACCCCGAACTTCTTCAAACATTGAACTCAGTCGCTCATCGACAATCCCCTCGACATCCCGCGCCTGATCGTCGGTACCGATAATTCTCAGAACGACTGACAGGGAGAAGATTGCCGTTGTACAGAGATCGAAACCACGATCAAAAACTTGCTGGGCATGGAAGGAATGCAGGCGGACCTTCTGGGTGAAATAGGGATGACTTTTTGAACGATCTGATGCGGTGGGAACTTCCTTCAGTACTGCGATTGTTGCTACCTCCTTGGCTGCCATTTTGGGTTTCTCCCGATGAGTTAAACCTCATCATCATAGGAAACGAAAAACCCAAAACCGAGTCGAAAAGCACTCCAAAATGCACTGTTTAGGCATTGCTATTGCCAAAACGGTCGTTACAATGCAGCCATTCATTCGAGGTGCGTTACGCCTTCGATGCTTCGGTAGCTGGCCGATCAAAACAAACAGCATCAATCCGTCGATCGCGTCATACGCGAAGGCGAGCTAAAAGGGGCCGAAGCGCCCATCCCCTTACCGCAGGGCAATGCGGCTGGGCTTGGGTGCAGATGTAAGACCTTGCATGCGCGTTGTATGCGCAGTGCCGAGGCAGCGTACCCCGTGAACCTGCGTCAACGGACTTCAACCATCGAGATCGATGCTCCAGAAGAGCATTGACCTCCCGCCTGCGAATGCAGGACGGTTTTTCAACCCTGCGGGGGCTATCACGCCTCCGCAAGGGGCGTGGTGCCTCCGCATTTTCAATCTGGAGGCATCATGGAAAAAGTTCTTCTTGTCATGGCCCTGCTGGGTTCTGTGTATCTGGCACTGCGCGGTCTGGTTAAGGTCGGAAGGTTGCTGTTGGCGTTGTTGATGCCGAAGGCAATTCCAGTCCTCCCCAGTGCAGTACGGATGCTCGACACCACAGGGATGGCCGTTCGCAAGGACGAAGAAGAAGATTGGTCGAAGTACGAAGTTCCGGCGTTCATCCGGCGCGGCATTCCCATGCCAGTGCTGGAGCCGGCAAGCGCAAAACCTACCAAAACCCGCAAGCGCAGGAGTAAGGCAAAGTCGGACGGCAAACCCGTCACGGACGTTACGCCTGAGTCTCCTGCCTTCGAGTTTGTGGCTTAAACAGTTTTTCAACCCTGCGGGGGCTATCACGCCCCCGCAAGGGGCGTGGTGCCTCCGCTTTTTTCTGGAGGCATCATGTCGCTCGTCATCATCGCTTGCTGTATCACTGGTTGGATCATCAGCCGTCCCGTTGTTCGGGTGCTGGGTATTTAACCGGCAGCAGCATTAATCGCCTGTGGGAATCCCCGCAGGCCTAATCGCTTTCGAGAGAGAGCCATTAGGCCTGCGGGGTTGCTACGGGCGCGAATCAAGCCTGGCAATTCCTGTGGGGTTATCAACCAACCCAACTAGGAGCCTAGCCATGATATTTGCGATCTTCACCATGTGCGTCATTTCAGGATTCATCATCAGTCGTCCGATCGTCAAGGCGTTCGGGTTGCGGTGAGAACCAGGGAACGGATGCCATGAGCCTGTCGCATCTCTTTGAAAAGGTGATCCAGGGTGACCGTAACGCATGTAGCTCGATCGATGCGGACACCATGGATAAATTGATCCAATGGGCGTGTGATCACAAAGTTCTTTGGAAGCTCCGAGACGCTTTGTGCAATCTCGCGCCAGTTTAATGAGCATGTCAGAGTCCGGCGTCACGACGCTGGACTTTCCTGAATGCATTCGAGAGTGCATTCAGGAAAGTTAAAATTGTCGCTCTGGTTATTCTGGAGCTTCATGGCGGTAGCTGGCCGCTCGAAATAAACAGCAACCAAAGTGGTCAGAGATGGCCAACTCAGTTCCCTAACCGGGGCATCGCGCCCCCGGTCAGGGGAGTGGTGCCTCATTTTCTTGGAGGTACCACATGAAGATGGAAAACGTAGGTCTGCTGTCGATGACGGCCGACCAGTATCACGGCAACAAGGACGCTGTCGGGCATTCGGGACTGGTGAAGCTGATGCGTTCCCCTGCGCACTATCAGGAGTACGTAACCAATCCGCTTGATCCGACGCCGGCCATGGCCTTCGGTACTGCGCTGCATATGGCGGTTCTGGAGCCGGCCGAGTTCGCCTCGGTGTACGCAGTCTTCGATGAATCCAGACTGGAAGGCACGTTGCAGTCCCTGGATGATTACAAGGTTGCTGCTGAAGCACTGGGTATCAAAGTTGGCCGGATGAAGAAGGATGAGATCAAGGATGCCATCAAGGTAGCCGATGTCGAATCCCGCTTTGTGTTCCGTGAAGATGCGATCGCCAAGCTGTACGGCGGGAAGCAGATTCTCCAACCGACGGCAATGCTGGCCATTCAGTCGATTCAGGCCAGTATCTCCCGGCATACGGGCGCGGCGCGTCTGCTATCCAGTGGCCTGGCGGAAATGTCTGGCTTCTGGGTTGATTCCGAAACCGGAATCCAGTGCAAATGCCGCCCTGACTGGTTGGTAATGGCAGGTGAAATGACCACCGGTATCGTGGATGTGAAGTCCTGCTGCGATGCATCGGCTGAGGGTTTTGCCCGAGCCATTGCAACGATGGGCTACGACTTGCAGGCAGCCTACTACCAGGATGGGATGAAAGCCCTGACGGGTTGCAGGCTTCCGTTCTATTTCATCGCCGTCGAAAAAGACGCCCCGTATGCAACGGCGGTCTACAAGGCAAGTGATGAGGTGATCGAGATCGGCCGCGCGAAGTATCGCGGTGCACTTCAGCTCCTGAAGTGGTGTCGTGAGAACAATCAATGGCCGGCCTACCAGCCAAGCGGGGAGATCGAGGAGATCAACCTGCCGCGCTGGGCAGCCAACTTCAATCTGGAGGACTAGCATGTTGTCCAACCCGATTGAGTCGATTGCGGACTACCTCCATGAGGTTGGCCAGCCGATCCTTGATCTGGCAGCCAAGACAAGACAGAAGGCCGAAGCGCTTAAACGGGCAGAAGCAGAAGTCATCCGCTGTCGCCGCGAGCTGAAGCAAAGTCGTCGTCTGCTCATGGCCTGCGTCAAACGTAACTACGTCATTTCGGAAATCGAGATGGCGGATGTTATGTGCAACAGAAACAACGGTAGCCCGCGTCTGGCTCCGTAACAACCAGAAGTTCTCAACCCTCGGCGGGACGCCATGTTCCCGTCAGGGACATGGTGCTCGCCTTTTTTCTTTCATGAAGGAGATCCACCATGTCTTTGCAAGCACTCAAGAACATCAATCGCAATGCCACGGCAGAAGCCGGCGAGCAACCCAAAAACTTTCCGGCCATGCTGGATCAGTTCAAAGGGGAAATCGCTCGCGCCCTGCCCAAGCACATCAACCCGGATCGCATGGCGCGGATTGCGCTGACGGCATTCCGCATGACGCCGAAGCTTGGTGAGTGTGACCCCCGCAGCGTTTTTGCGGCGGTCATCCAATCATCGCAGATGGGTCTGGAGGTCGGGCTGATGGGAGAGGCGCACCTGGTGCCATTCGGTAACCAGTGCCAGTTGATTCCCGGTTACACCGGACTCATGAAGCTGGCGCGTCAATCGGGATTGGTCCAGGACATCTATGCCCATGAGGTTCGTGTGAATGACCAGTTCACCTTGAAACTCGGCATGGAGCGCAGCCTGGAACATGAACCGCTGACAGGTTTTGGCGGGTTTCCCGCATCCGATGAAGAGCGTGGCGACGTGGCAGGTTTCTATGCCGTCGCTGTGTTCAAAGACGGTAGCAGAACATTCGTGGCGATGGGGCGCAAGGAAATCGAGAAGATCCGCGACAACTCGCGGGGCTATCAGGCAGCCAAGCGCTACAAGAAAGTGTCTGTCTGGGACTCTGACTTTACGGCAATGGGACTCAAGACGGCGATTCGTCGCCTCTGCAAGTTCCTGCCGAAATCTCCCGAACTGGCCGCAGCGCTTGCGCTTGATGCGGCTTCCGAGCAGGGCAAGGAGCAGAACCTGAATCTGAACGATGTCATCGAGGGCAACTATGCTCCGGTTGTCGACGAAGAAACGGGCGAAATCTCCGAGCCCAAGGTTGAGCAAACCACCCAGTCCAAACCCGCTTCAGCCGCTAAGGCGAGTGCGGCAAAGGCCGAAGCTGAGCCCAATGCCAAACTGAAGGCGATTTTTGAACAGATGGCTGCCACAACCACTACCGAAGCACTGGACGAGATTTACGTTCGCGCCGAAGGTGAGCTCGATGGTACCGAACTGG
>CAISUK010000272.1 GCA_903888645.1 uncultured Pseudomonadota bacterium
AGCGCTATTAATCCAGAGAAGAGTACCAACATGGCAACCCCGAGGCTTGCCCAGAAACCCTTCCGTTGCTGAATTCTCGTTTGTCGATATTCTTGCACGAGCAGGCGCAACAATGCCTGCATTTCCGCGTCGTTGAGATTGCGCAGGGCCTGGATGCCGCCGGTGGTTGCGCAGGCGCCAATGGCAATCAGGTACTTGCTCTTGGCGCGCACCTCACGGATACGCTCGGCTTCCTCCGCCGTCGAGATACTGCCTTCGACGATCGCGATGTCGACCTCCGCGTCCTCGTCGATCGGCCCCATCTCGACGAAATGGACGAACTGGACCAGTTCCGCCAGTTGCAACAGGCCCTCGCCAAGGTTCAGCAGGGCTAATTGACAACCGTCGCAGGAACTGAACTTGTGAACCGCTACGCGGGGCTTGCTTTGATGTTTGGGCAAGGGAACCTCCTTATCATGCTGTGGTGCACCATAACAAGAAACGAAAAACGGTTCAACTTATCGCCGCCTATCTTGCCGTGGCTGGCGCGTACTTTCGCACAGCGAACTTGATTCAGTACGAAAATCGACACCATGAATCAGAAGGGAATAATATTGATGCTATTGTCGCGATGCAGTATGGAGGAATCATGAACAACAGCGATGCGATCAATGACGTCCTGTCACGGCACGGCAACAACGGCACCCGGCTGATGCAAATCCTGCGCGAAACCCAGGAGGGTCTGGGTTGGCTTTCCCCCGAAACGCTGTCCATCATCGCCGCCGGCATTGGCTGGCCACGTGCCAAGGTCGAAGGCACGGCTGGCTTCTACACCTTTTTTCACACCAAGCCGATGGGCAAATACCGGGTACTCTGGAGCGACAACATCACCGATCGCATGCTCGGCAATATTGAACTGATGCAGGCGATGTGCAAGGCGCTATGGCTGGAGCCAGGCCGCATTTCCGAAGACGGACTGGTTAGTGTCCATACCACCTCCTGCACCGGCATGTGCGACCAGGGGCCGGCGGTATTGGTCAATTACCGTGCAATCACGCGCATGACGATGGAGCGCGTCGCCGAGATGGTCGACCTGATCCGATCAAAGACGCCGCTGGACGACTGGCCAGCCGAATGGTTCGTCGTCGAGAACAACATCCGCCGTGCTGACATGCTGCTGTCCTATCACCTCTCGCCGGGCGATGCCTTGCGGGCTAGCCTCGCCCGCGGTGCAGAGCCCGATATCGAGACCGCGTCGAACGAACGCTCATGGCGTGAAGCCTTGCATGCGGGGGATGCGGGCCGGGCGCCACGCTTGACGAAATCAAGCGTTCCGGCTTGCGCGGCCGCGGCGGTGCCGGCTTCACCACTGGCCTGAAGTGGGAAGCCTGCCGCAACGCACCGGGAAAGACCCGTTATGTCATATGCAACGCCGATGAAGGCGAGCCCGGCACTTTCAAAGACCGCGTGCTGCTGACGCGCCAGCCCGATCTGGTCTTTGAAGGCATGACCGTTGCTGCCTATGTCACCGGCGCCAGCAAGGGTTACGTTTATCTGCGCGGTGAATACCGTTACCTGCTGGAACCGCTGAATGCCGTGCTGGCAAGACGGCGGCAGGACAATCTACTGGGCAAGGGCATCCTCGGCCGCTCCGGTTTCGACTTCGAAATCGAGGTGCACATGGGCGCCGGCGCCTACATCTGCGGCGAGGAGTCGGCGCTGATCGAATCGCTGGAAGGCAAGCGCGGCGTGCCACGCAACCGGCCTCCCTTCCCGGTCACCAACGGTTTTCTCAATCAGCCAACCGTAGTCAATAATGTCGAGACCTTGGCCGCCGCCGCACTGATCGCGGCCAAAGGTGGCGACTGGTTCAAGAGTTTTGGCACGGCCAAGTCGTCCGGGACCAAGATCCTGTCGATTTCCGGCGACTGCGAGCGCCCCGGCATCTACGAATACCCATTCGGCGTGACCGTCCGTCAGGTGCTTGAAGAATGCGGCGCGAAAGCCACTCAGGCGGTGCAGATCTCCGGCCCCTCGGGCATCTGCATCGGCCCTGACGAATTCGACCGGCGCATTGCCTTCGAGGATATCCCCACCGCTGGCTCATTCATGATCTTCGACATCCGCCGCGACATCTTCGAGGTGGTGCGTAATTTCATCAACTTCTTTGCCCATGAATCCTGCGGTTTTTGTACGCCCTGTCGCGTCGGCACCACGCTACTCAAGAACATGATGGAGAAGATTGCGGCAGGCCATGGTACCCGCTATGATCTCGACGAGATCTACAAGCTCAATCGTGTCATGCAAAGCGCTGCCCACTGCGGCTTGGGCCACACGGCCGGCAACCCGCTGGTGCATACGCTGGAAAAATTCCGTCCCGCCTACGAACGCCGCCTGAAGTCGCTCGAATTCGAGCCCGCCTTCGATCTCGATGCCGCCCTTTCGCAGGCCCGCCAGATGACCAGGCGCGACGATTCCGCAGCACACTTTGACAGCGCTCAGGAGAACGCGTGATGAGCGACCAGACTTTCACCCTCGACGACCAGGAAATTCCCTTTGCGCCGGGCCAGAGCGTGATGCAGGCGGCGCTCGATGCGGGCGTGTTCGTGCCGCACCTGTGCTACCACCCCGAATTCCGCCCGCACGGCAGCTGCAAGCTATGTACAGTCAAGATCAACGGCCGGCCGGCGACCTCCTGCACCACCCCGGCGGCGGCGGGCCTCAACGTAGAAAGCAACACGCCGGAAATCCTCGACAAGCGCCGCACGTTGCTGCAGATGCTGCTGGTGGAAGGCAACCACTTCTGCCCGAGCTGCGAGAAGAGCGGCCACTGCAAGCTGCAGGCCCTGGGTTACGAACTGGGCGTGATGACGCCGCACTTCAACCTGATCTACCCCGACCGGCCGGTCGATGCCTCCCATCCCGACGTGCTGCTCGACTTCAACCGCTGCATCCTCTGCGAACTGTGCATCCGCGCCAGCGCCGAGGTAGACAAGAAGAACGTCTTTTCGCTGTCCGGCCGCGGCATCACTAAACACCTCATCGTCAATGCCGAATCCGGCCGTCTGGCCGACACCGACTTTGCCTTGACCGACAAGGCAGCGCAGGTCTGCCCGGTCGGCGTGATCCTGCCGAAGAAGCAGGGATTCAGCATCCCGATCGGCCGGCGCCGTTACGATGCCGCGTCGATGTCGGCCCACGTCGACGAATTCAAGCCGACAGCCAAAGTTCAGGAAGAACGGCCATGAACACACCGCGCAAGCTCAAGGTCGCCACCACCAGCCTGGCCGGCTGCTTCGGCTGCCACATGTCCTTGCTCGACATCGACGAGCGCATCCTCGACCTGCTGCAACTGGTGGAATTCGACCGCTCGCCGATCACCGACATCAAGCACTGCAGCGCCTGCGACATCGGCATCATCGAGGGTGGCGTGTGCAACGCCGAGAACGTGCATGTGCTGCGCGAATTCCGGGCCAACTGCAAGATCCTCGTCGCCATGGGTGCCTGCGCGGTCAATGGCGGCCTGCCGGCGCAACGCAACCACCTGCAGCTGCACGAAATTCTCACCGCCGTATATGCCACAGAGGGCGGCCTCGCCAGCGGCGTGCAAATACCCAACGACCCGGAACTGCCACTGCCGCTCAATCAGGTGCATCCGATCCACGAAGTGGTCAAGGTCGACTACTTCCTGCCTGGCTGCCCGCCCTCCGCCGATGCCATCTGGAAGTTCCTCACCGACCTGATCGCAGGGCGCACACCGCACCTCGGCCACGGTCTGATCCATTACGATTGAAGCGAGGCCAGCCATGCCATTCGCACTAGAAACCGCCGCCCATCCCGAAAAACTCAGGCGCGTCGCCATTGAACCGGTCTCACGCGTCGAAGGTCACGGCAAGGTGACCCTGCTGCTCGACGACGACAACCATGTCCAGCAGGTGCGCCTGCACATCGTCGAATTCCGCGGCTTCGAAAAGTTCATCGAAGGCCGCCCCTACTGGGAAGTGCCGGTGATGGTGCAGCGCCTGTGCGGCATCTGCCCGGTATCGCACCATCTAGCCGCCTCGAAGGCGCTCGACCAGATCCTCGGCGCGACGCTGACGCCGACTGCCGAGAAAATTCGTCGCCTGATGCACTACGGCCAGATCCTGCAGTCGCACGCGCTGCACTTCTTCCACCTGTCTTCGGCCGACCTGCTGTTCGGCTTCGGCTCGGACGTGGTAACGCGCAACGTGGTCGGCGTCATCGCCGCCGCACCAGAGGTCGCCAAGAAAGGGGTGCTACTGCGCAAGTACG
>CAISUK010000273.1 GCA_903888645.1 uncultured Pseudomonadota bacterium
CACCATGAAGCACGGTTCGTTTGCGTTTCCTATCAAGGTTTCGTTATCCTCGCCGCCTCTCATCAACTCGGCCCTAACGACCTCATGTCTACAATCCCCGCCTGCCCGCAATGCGCCCTGGAGAATACTTACCCGGATGGCGACAACTATGTCTGCGCCGACTGTGGCTACGAATGGCCGGCTGGCGCGGCGGCAGTGGCCACTGACGACGCCGACGCGGCAGTCAAGGATGCCAATGGCACGGTACTGGAGAATGGCGACGCCGTCGTGCTGATCAAGGATTTGAAGGTCAAGGGCTCGTCCATCACGCTCAAGATGGGCACCAAGGTCAAGAGTATTCGTCTGGTCGGCGGCGACCACGAAGTGGATTGCAAAATGGACGCGGGCAACTTTATGCTCAAAGCCTGCTTTTTGCGCAAGGTCTGATAGCCGCAGCTTTATTTCCCGTCGCCGTCCGACGCTTTGGAGGCCACGGCAGATTGCGGGCCGGCCAAAGTAATATGCGGCCCATGCCTCTGTCACCCAAACTCGTCGTACTGCTTTCCCTACCGCCACTCATGTGGGCCGGCAACGCGGTGGTCGGACGGATTGCGATCGGCAGCATCGGACCGTTGTGGTTGAACGCCCTGCGTTGGCTGGTGGCGCTGACGATACTCTTGCCCTTGGGCTGGCGAGCGCTGGCAACGGCTCCGGCGCGGGCGCGCATCGTCCAGCGCTGGCGCTATCTGGCGGTGCTCGGGCTCATGGGTGTGGGCACTTACAACGCCCTGCAGTACCTGGCATTGCGCACCAGCACGCCGGTCAATGTGACGCTAATCGCATCCAGCTTGCCGGTGTGGACCATGCTCATCGGCGTCCTCGCCTATGGGGTGCGGCCGAGCCGCCTGCAGCTCATCGGCACCCTGCTATCACTGGCCGGCGTGGCGACCGTGCTGTCGCGCGGCGACATGGCGACACTCGCGGAGATTCAGTTCGTGCAGGGCGATCTGCTGATGCTGCTGGCGATCATGTGCTGGGCCGTCTACAGCTGGATGCTGGCGCGGCCGCCGCAACACATGACGGGCGCAGTTCGGCCGCCCTGGGGCTGGGGCGAATTTCTAGTGGTGCAATGCCTGTTTGGCGTCTGTTGGGCGCTCGCCGCTGCCGGCGTGGGAGAAGTTTTTGCCCCTGCGGTTTCGCCGCACTGGTCATGGCCGCTCGGCGTGGCGATCTTGTTCATTGCCGTCGGCCCATCGATCATCGCTTATCGGTGCTGGGGTCTTGCGGTCGCCGAAGCGGGGCCAGCGGTCGCCGCGGTATTCAATAACCTCACCCCTTTATTCGCCGCAGTCATGTCGACTGCCGTCATGCGAGAGTGGCCGGAACCGTATCACGGCGTGGCCTTCGCCTTGATCGTCGCCGGCATCCTGATTTCGTCGGGATCGATGGCGCGGCGCGGCAGTTGACTCGAGCAAAATCTTCGTCAGTCCTGCCGCGCGCCATGCCCGGCATGCTCGCGAAAAGCCCGCCAAAGTGTCACGTCATAGGCAATTTTCAACAGCCCGCAAGCCACCAGTGGCGCCGCCAGCCAACCGGCCGCAAACAGCGCACCACCCAGCGTCGGGCCGATCGCCGCAGCCAGACTGCGCGGCACCGCAGTAAAACTGGCGGCTGCGGTTCGCTCGGCAGGCGTGACCACGGCCATGACAAATGCACTACGCGCCGGAACGTCCATTTGCGACAGCAGCGAACGCAGCAGCAGCAATGCCAAAGCGATCTGGCTGCTCGCCGCAAAAGCCGCCGCGATCAAGCACATGCTGGCTGGAATATGGGTGAATACCATGGTGTTGAGCAACCCGACCCGTCGCGCCAAACGTGGCGCAGCGAGCTGCGAGACAGCAGTGAGCAGCCCGGCCCAGAAGAAAAACGTGCCGGCAGCCGCCAGCGACAGGTCGAAGCGTTTGAACAGCCACAGCGCCAGCAGCGCATTGACCACCAGCCCGCCGGCAAAAGAGTCCAACGCAAACAGCACCGCCAAGCGCAATACGATGCCGCGCGAAGGCCCCAGCGGCGCCGGTGCCCGCCGTTCTTCACTGGCCTGCGGAAGCGGCAGGCGGCGATAGAGCAGCCACACCGTACACCCGATCAGGCCATAAAGCACAAACATGGCGCGCAGAGCCCCCAGTGCTGTCAGTCCGAGCCAGCCGACCAACTGCCCCGGCATGAACACGGCCAACGCACCAAGGGCCGCAAACAGCGATCCAATCAGGCTATAGCGGGCGAACAAGCTGGTTCGCACGTCAGCCTGGGCGGATTCGGCCAGGCGAGCATGTTCCAACGGCAGGAAGAAACTGACATCCCCAGAACTTGGATTGAGCGTGCCGACAAAGGCGATCAACAATAGCGGCCAAAAGGCCGAACTGAAGGCAAAGGCGAATCCGGTGGCTGCCATGAGCATGGCAGCGCCGAGCAGCAAGTTGCGATTCGGGTAGCGATGTCCGAAAGATCCGACAGCCAACGTTGCCGCTGCTGACCCCAACAGTGTCGATGTCGCCAACACGCCAACTTCCCAGGTGCCAAAGCCGAGCGCGAGCAGGTAGGCGGGAAGCAGAATCGCCACGTAGCCATCGGCAAAGGCGCGCAGCGCCCGGCCAAACAGTAACAGCAGCGCCGTTTCATGGGCGCCGTGCGGCAGCAGCAGGCGACGTATCACTTAGAGCAGCCCTTTGGCGCCCGCCTGAATGGCCTCGACCGCCGGATGGAGGATGCGCCGCTCGGCGGAGATGGCATAGAACTGCTCGCGCACGCCGGTCAGCGCGCCGACCGGCAATGCGCTGAACTGCGCGGCGATGTCGGTGGCGAGCACGGCCGGCGCCGGAAATAGTCCGAGGCCGGCGCCGCCGAAGGTCGTCAGCAGCGCGTTGTCCTCGAATTCGCCGGCCAGATCGAGGTGCAAATCGTTGGCCGCAAACCACTGGTCGAGCCGTCCGCGCAGGGCATTTTCGCGCGTCGGCAGCAGCACCGGCGCCCCCTGCAGATCGCCGGGAAAGTTGTTTCGATATTGCTCGGCCAAGCCCGGCGCCGCGAACAGACTGATCTCGCATTCGCCGAGCAGATGGCTATACAGCCGCAGGCTGCCGCTCACCGCCGCGGGTCGGTCGGTCAATACCACGTCGAGACGGTGAAAAGCGAGATCGGCCAGCAAGTCTTCGAAATCGCCCTCGTGGCAGATCAGGCTGAGTTTTTCCGGCAGGGCGCGCACCGGTTCGAGCAAGCGAAAGGCAATGAGTTTGGGCAGGGCATCGGAGATGCCGACCGTCAGCCGCATTGCGCGCTTGCCGCTGGTCTCCTGGACCGCCTCGCGGAGGCGCTCGCCGAGCTGAAATATTTGATCGGCGTAATCCAGCGCCTGGCGCCCAGCCGCCGTCGGCACCAGGCGTCGGCCGTGCGGTGTCAACAACGCAGCGCCCAGATCCTGCTCGAGCAGACCGATCTGCACGCTGACCGTTTGCACCGCCACATCGAGACGCTCGGCAGCACGAGTGAAGCTGCCTTCCTGAGCCGTAACCCAGAAATAGCGAAGGTGGCGATAGTTCAGTACCGAAGACTTCATTTTCGTATTTTACGAAATTTAATTTAGCTTAACTGCGCTTTTTCGGGAAGCCTGGCACTGCTAATATGGGCGCCTGAAAAAATTGGAACACAGCGTCGCGATTCAATGTCGTCCATTCAAACCTGCCGAGCATGAAATACTGGTACCGCCATTTCACTTCCACAGCCATCTTCTGCCTTGTTGCAGTGGTTGGGGCGTACTTCGTTGGCGGCTTGCCGTCAGTGGCAACCGTATTGTTTCTCACTGGCCTGGAGGCATCGCTCTCCTTTGACAACGCCATTGTCAATGCCGGCGTGCTGGCCGGCTGGGACGACGTATGGCGCCGCCGCTTTCTCACCTGGGGCATGGTGGTCGCCGTCTTCGGCATGCGCCTGCTGTTTCCTCTGCTGATCGTCGCCGTCGCCGGCAATGTCGGCCCGTTCACGGCCATTGAACTGGCGCTGCACGACCCCGCCGAATATGCGCGGGTGCTGACTGCTGCCCATCATCAGATTGCTGCATTCGGCGGTACCTTCCTGATGATGGTATTCCTGCACTTCTTCGTCGCCCGCCACAAGACCGAGCACTGGCTGGGGATGATCGAGCGGCCGCTGACCCGCCTCGGCAAACTGGAGGCCATCGAGGGAGCGGTGACGCTGGTGCTGGTGCTGGCGACATCGCGGCTCATCGAGAGCGAAGTCCGTTCCGGGGAATTCGTCGTCGCCGGCGTCTGGGGTGTCGTCGCCTTCATTCTGACGCGTGGCCTCACCGCGCTGCTGGGCGATGCCGAGGTCGCCGGCCAACAGGTGGTTCGCCAGGGGATTGCTGGATTTTTCTACCTGGAATTGCTCGACGCCAGCTTCTCCTTCGATGGCGTCGCCGGCGCTTTTGCGATGACCGATAACCTGCTCATCATCGCCCTGGGGCTCGGCGCCGGCGCCATGTTCGTGCGCAGCTTTACCTTGCTGCTGGTGGAGCGCGGCACGCTGGATACCTATCGCTATCTGGAACACGGCGCTTTCTGGGCGGTCGGCGTGTTGGCGGTGATCATGCTGGCCGGGGTCGAGTTCCACATTCCCGAAGCGGTCACCGGACTGCTTGGTGCCTTCCTGATCGTCCTGGCGATGATCAGTTCGAAACGCGCCAACCGCACGAATTAGCCTCCAACCTTTATTTTTGCTACACACGGAGAAATCACGATGAAACGTATCGTCCTCTTGATCCTCACCAATCTAGCTGTAATGATCGTGCTTTCCATTGTCGTCAGCGTCCTCGGCGTCAATCGCTATCTCACTGCCAACGGCTTGAACCTCGGTATGCTGCTGGCGTTTTCGGCGGTGATGGGCTTCGGCGGCGCCTTCATTTCGCTGGCCATGTCCAAGACCATGGCGAAATGGTCCACCGGCGCCCGGGTGATCGAATCGGCATCGACCAGCAGCGAGTTCTGGCTGGTCGAAACAGTCGGCCGACTGGCCCGCAATGCCGGGCTCGCCATCCCCGAAGTGGCCATCTACGAGGGCGAGCCGAACGCCTTCGCCACCGGCGCGAGCAAGAACAATTCGCTGGTCGCCGTCTCCACCGGACTCCTGCAGAGCATGAGCCGCGAGGAGGCCGAAGCCGTGCTGGCGCACGAGGTATCGCATATCGCCAATGGCGACATGGTCACGCTGACGCTGATCCAGGGCGTCGTGAATACCTTCGTCTTCTTCCTTGCCCGGGTGGTCGGCTACCTGGTCGACAATCTGCTCCGGAAGGATGAAGAGTCGAGCGCGTCCAGCGGGCCCGGCCTTGCCTACACCATCACGGTATTCGCTTGCGATATCGTCTTTGGCATATTGGCCAGCATGATCGTCATGTATTTCTCGCGACAGCGGGAATTTCGCGCCGACGCCGGCGCCGCCAGACTGCTTGGCTCGCCGCGGCCGATGATCGCGGCATTGCAGCGCCTGAGCGGCATGTCACCGGAGCCGCTGCCCTCCAACATGGCCAGCGCCGGCATCGCCGGCAAGAGCGGCGTGATGGGCCTCTTCGCCACCCACCCGAGCATCGAGGAACGGGTTGCGGCGCTGGCGGCAACCGCGACTCCAGTGACGCATTAGTCACGAACGCTCATAGCCCGGGTCAGTCGAAGCGCTGACCCGGCAACGCGGTGCATCGCTCGGCAAGCCCTGCGCTCGCTGCACGAGACAGGCCTTGCCTATGCTCGCCGATTGCGCGCTACAATAAATCATCTTGAATTGAAGGTGACGATCCAATGGCGCTCATTCAGCTTATCTACGTCAGTTCGGCGGCACGCGAAATGGACGAGGGAGACCTCCACCGGATGCTTGAATCGGCAGTCCGGCATAACGAAACCAACAACGTCACTGGCATGTTGCTGTTTGCTTCCGGCAACTTTTTGCAGGTGCTCGAGGGCGAGGATGCCGCCGTCGATGAAGCCATGTCGCGCATTCAGGCCGACCCCCGCCACCACGGCATCATCCTGGTTTCCCGGGAGGAAATTACCGGCAGGGATTTCGGCGCCTGGTCGATGGGCTTTCGCGGTGTCCGCGCCAGCGACGCCGAAGCCTGGCCCGGCTACGCGCCGTATTTCGAGAGCGGCTTCAATGCGTCGTTGATCGGCGCAAAGCCGGGACTGGCCTTGGACCTATTGAAGACGTTTGCCAAGAGCAACTCTTAGATCAAGGCATTGGCCAGATCATCATCCCGACTCTCGCCGTATGACAAATTCTGCTCAGCTTCGGTAAAGAGCGAAGTCATAAGAGACTAACGGAATGCCAATGGCAACCGTGCAACCATCGGACGCCAAGCAACTCTAGTAGCGATTGTCGAACAGCCGATTCGTCTTCTTTTCGCTCCGTGGCAGATCGCCGACGGCCACCGCTTTTGGCACGACGGTGAGACCGATGCGTTCCTTGCAGCGGCGGCGCACTTCGGCTTCTACGCCTTCGAGGTGCGCCCCCGCAGCCGTCTCGAAGAACACGGTGACGGTATCCCGGCCGTCAAGGTGATCGATCATCACCTGGAACTCGCTGCTCGCGCCTTCGACCTTGTGCAGAACCTCGTCGAAGAGCGCCGGATAGACGATGACGCCCTTGACCTTGACCATGTCGTCAGTGCGCCCGAGGATGTCGCCGATGCGTGGATAGGCCGAGCCGCAGGCGCACTCGCCAGGAATGAATCGCGTCAGGTCGTGGGTGCGATAACGGATCAGCGGCGCGCCTTCCTTGCGCAACGTGGTGATGACCAGTTCGCCAATCTCGCCTTCCTTGACCTGCGCGCCGGTGTGCTGATCGATGATCTCGAAATAAAGGTAGTCGTCCCAATAGTGCATGCCGCATTCGTGGTCGCAAGAGATGCCGATGCCCGGCCCGTAGATCTCGGTCAGGCCGTAGATGTCGTAGAGCTGGACACCCAGTTCGCTGGCAATGCGCCGGCGCATCTTCTCGCCCCAGCGTTCCGAGCCGATGATGGCCTTGCGCAGGTGGATCCGGTCGCCGATGCCGCGCCGTTCAACCTCCTCCGCCAGCAACAGCGCATAGGAC
>CAISUK010000274.1 GCA_903888645.1 uncultured Pseudomonadota bacterium
GAGCGATTCCTGCACGGCGCGCTTGTGGGCAAGCAGGCTTGATAGCGCGTCTTCGGCGGCGAGGACGTCGAAATAGCTCTGCGCCACGCGCAGGAATAAAGCGTGGTCCGATTCCTTGAGTTGCTGAACAGCCAGCTGCGATTGCTGCTCAAGCTGCGCCGCCGTGGCGCGCCGCTCCGGGTTGTAGAGGGGCATCGTCGCCACCAGAGTGGCTCGGCTATCAGTGGCGTGATCCATCTGGGTGACGAAGCGGGCGTTGTTCATGCTACCCAGCGCCGGCGCCGAAAAGGATGCGCCGTCGACGACATTCTTCGTGTCGACGTAGCCGGCACCTGCCTGCAATGCCACAGTGGGCATCCACAAGGCGCGGGCCTGCTGTTGCTTCTGGCTGCCGGCCAAGGCACCGGCAACGTCCGCTTGATGCGATGGATCATGGCTGCTTGCTGCCTGCCAGGCGGTCACCAGATCGGTGGCGGACCAAGCCGCAGCGCTGGCCAGGAACAATCCCAAAGCGATGAGTTTACGTTGCATCTTCGACTCCCACCGATCAATGAAGCGGCTTAGCACCCTGGCCTAACGCCGACCTTGCGCAGAATGCTTTCCATCAAGCACCACTTGCTGAAGCCGCTTTGCAACAGATTGGCACCGACGAAGGCGGTAAACCACAGCCAGTTACTGCTCTGAAAAACGGGGCTGCCCTGGATACCCAAAGCGAGTGACAGCAGGATGAAGGTTCCGGCGACAACGCGTACCAATTGCCATGTAGTCATGATGATCTTTCCGTTAGTCAGCCAGTGGAATGGAGTCGCTACGTGAGGCAGGATTCTCGAATTTCTTGCGGTAAGCCGCGTAGTAGAAGAGCGGAATAACGACCAGCGTCAGCAGCGTCGACACGAAGATGCCGAAGATCAGCGAAATCGCCAATCCGTTGAAGATTGGGTCGTCAAGAATGAACAAGGCGCCGATCATGGCCGCCAATCCGGTCAGAATGATCGGCTGCGCCCGCGTCGCCGCAGACCGCATCACCGCTTCCTTGAACGGCAGGCCGGCCGCCACTTGCAGGTTGATAAAGTCCACCAGCAGGATCGAATTGCGCACGATGATGCCGGCCAGGGCGATCATGCCGATCATCGAGGTCGCCGTGTATTGCGAACCAAGCAGGGCGTGCCCAGGCATGACGCCGATAATGGTCAGCGGAATCGGCGCCATGATCACCAGTGGCGTCAGGTAGGAACCGAACTGCGCCACCACCAGCAGGTATATCAGGATCAGACCGACGCCATAGGCCGCACCCATGTCGCGGAAGGTTTCGTAGGTCACCTGCCATTCGCCATCCCATTTGATGGCGTAGTCGCGATAAGGGTCTTCGGGCTGATGGATGAAGTACTCGCGCAGCATTCCACCGCCCGGTACCGGCAATGTGGCGATGGCTGAACGCATCGCGAACATGCCGTAGAGCGGGCTGTCCAGCTTGCCGGCCATGTCGCCGACGACGTAGATCACCGGCAGCAGATCCTTGTGGTAAATCGGCTGGTCAATGACCGTGTTCTCGATGGTGACGAGTTCGCGCAAAGGC
>CAISUK010000275.1 GCA_903888645.1 uncultured Pseudomonadota bacterium
CCATTTCTCGCTAGGCTATGAGTATTGTGAAACGCCACACCTTGTCCACTCAGCGTCCGATCAGGTGATAGACCGACAAGCCGAGCGAAAACAAGGTCAGGATCGTAATCGATGCAACTGCCATGACACGCGCTACAACCGCTACAACGACTTCTCGACGCTCCAATTCGCATCTCCTCAGACTCGTTGTTGCCGCGCCCGCTCAACAAATACTAAATTTCAAACTTTCGTCGCGCTCGTATACTGCCAGCGCAAGCCGAACTTGATTGCAGCGTATGCGCTATCCCAGCATCGAGAGAACGCCCTGATCCATTTGGCTTTGAATCATCGCACTGGCAAGCGCCGGATCTTGCTGTATGAGCTGCACCCAATTGGTATTCGAACCCGTTGTTGATGCAGCCACCTGACTCTGTGCGTTGCCCGCAGTACCGCTACCGTTGGTTGTAGATTGAAGCGTCGACAGCGCTGCAGTCGCCGTGCTCATGGCGTTTGCAGTTGCCAGCGAACTTTGAGATGATGGCATTAGACTTTGTAGCAGCGAACTGTTCATCGGGTCGCTTGCGCTCGTCGTATCCGACTGCAGCAGCGGATCATTGAGCATCATGCTGTTCTGAATTTGCTGGAGCAAGCCTTGAGCATTGTAAGTTTGCGGCGTCGTACTCGTCTGCCCCAGCGCTGCAGGACTTAGCGAGACCAATTCCTGGAGGAGAGGATCGGACGATGTTGTGTTCGATGCTTGGGATTGCGTGAGCGCTGCCAGCAACTGGTCGCCGATGCTCGCGGAGCTATCTGCTGACGACGCGGTGACGCTGGACGACCTCGGCGTATTGGCAGTTTGCGATGTGAACAGCGGAGACGTGAGTGGTGAAATTGTCATACCATTTCTCCAGACTTATCAGAGCTTCGTTCAGGCTGTAGCAGTGGCTGCGGTGCTATTGGCCGGCGCCGTTGTCGAACCGGTATTTGACGTCCCGGTTGATGGCGTCGTCGATGCACCTGCCGAAGCCGACGAACCATTCACCCCAGAAACACCATGATGATGGTGATGGCGGTTGTGCCCGCCGAAAGTTTGACCTGCCGCCTGGTTCGATGCTTGAAGATCCTGTTCCAGTTGAGCGAGGAGTTTCTGCGCGCCCGCCGTGTCCCCGGTCTGGAGCGCTTGGCTTAAGGCACTGAGATCGTTTTGTACGGCACCTGCGGTTGATTGGCTATTCGTTGAGAGCGCGGCAGCTGAGGCTGTCACCGGCGATCCTTGGGCTCCCTGTATCAACGCATAGACCGACTGGGCGTTCTGTGTCTGCTGCTGCAGGCGGGACTGCCATGCCGCCTGGGCATCTTGCTGCAATTGGCCGAGTGCGCTCTGTGCGGAAGACAGGCTCCCCGACTGAAGGGCTTGACCCAACGAAGACCAGTCTGCTGTGACTGGATTCGACGCTGCCGTCGCGCTGCCTGTCGGAGCGGTGCTGGAACTCGCCAGCCCGGCTTGCACTTGCTGGAAACTCGCGTAAGCCTGTTGGGCGGCACTCAGATTGCCGTTTTGCAGAGACTGGAACAACTGTTCGAAGTCTTTTCCTGCCTGACGTAGCGAAGAACGCAGGCTGACTGATCCGCTGGCTTGATCTAAAGCGATACTGGATACACTCATGATGGCTCCCATATCAAATTGCCGTGAATCAAAAAGGCCGAATTCCGATAGACCACAGGGCGGCAAGTATTGCCGCCGCGCCAGCCAGAGTCGGCAAACCTCTCCTCATTCGTCAGTTCGTCGTTGCCGGATCGCTTGTTGGGGAGGCCCTGGTCGCTTTTATGCATGGACTGTGCCCGCCGAGACGGAATCTCAGCGCCGCAACTGCGAAGTGAACGCGCCCGGGGGGTTGAAACCCCACTCGGTAATGGCGATGTATCCGTTGGCAGCGGCGACGACAAAGGTCAGGTTACTTGCGTGAACGACCGTTCCCGGGAGCACCAGGTGAGGTTCTGTCCAGCCTTGGGCGCGATGAATGAAGATCTTTACATCGTTGATTGTCGCGACACACTCGATGTCGCCAAAGGCACGAATCTGCCGCATGATACGGGTCACCGATTGGCTAAAATCGATGGTGCGATCCTGTTCCGACCACGGTCCCCAATAGGTCCCTGCGCCTTGTGCCAGCGCCGTCTCCCAGAGCGACTCAAATTCGTTGGCGACGCGCTCAGCGAGGCGCGTCGCCGCCATCTGGGTTTTCAAGCGCAACGACTCATGGCATTCGTCGGAGTCGATGATGAAATTCTCCGCATCCAGTATGTCGCCTTGGTCGAAATTGTCATTGATCCTGTGACACGTCACCGCCCACCGGGTTCTTGATTCGAGAATTGCCCTGACCAAAGGGTACGGTCCACGGCCTTCAGGTAACGGTGAAGGATGAAAATTGACGGCGTACTTTAGATCGGCGCTCCACTCCGGAACTTTCCATGGATAGCTGGCGACAACAAGAGCAGTGCAATGCCGACGACTGAGTTCCGTGAGATCTTGCGCCGTAATTGGCGAGTGCTGAACCGGAACACCCAGTTCGAGTGCACGGGCCGTGACTTGCCTGTTGTCATGCATCCAGTCGCCGGGTGAGACGAAGAGTTTTGCCAATGACCATCCAGCCCGCAGAAAGGCTTCGAGGACACATTGGTAGCTGTCATTTGTGGCAATGGCAAAGCGCATGGGCGGTGCAGTTGGTTCGCCAGCGCCTATGATTATCGACAATTGGGCAGGCGGGGCGCTAATTTATGAACAGATGTTTCCTAACGCGCAGGCGCTGTGACCGTCATCCGCCTCAAGTCCGGGTTGATGAAGCTACCCACTTGCTGAGTTCTTCGGCCACAGTCGCGATCACCGGAGGCCAACTTCCGTTAGACGATTGCCGGAAAAGGCGCATGCCTTTCGGATACCACGGCGAATCCGAGCGCTCGGTCATCCAGCGCCAGTCGGTGCGGTAGTCGGGCAGTAGTACCCAGCAGGGTATGCCCATCGCTCCGGCCAAATGGGCTACTGCAGTATCCACGCTGATCACCAAATCGAGGTTGGCGACGACCGCTGCTGTGTCGGCAAAGTCCTCCAGACTGGCGCCCACGGCAAGCAAATTGATTCCCGACGGTGGCTGCCAGAGTTCGCCCTCTCCGAACCCCTTTTGCAGGCTGACGAATTGCACCCCGGTAACCGCCCACAATGGTGCAAGCAACTCGAGTGATGGTATCGATCGATCAGCATCGTTCTCGAATCGGGGGTTGCCTTTCCAAACCATGCCGACGCGGCACTCCGAATCGGGAAGCTGCCGGGACCATTGCTCCACCTTCGCTGGATCGGCAGAAAGATAAGGGATCGGTGCAGGAATATCGCCCCCGGTCCCGCAGTAATAGGGCAGGCTCAATGGCGGGGACCAAAAGTCCCAGCCGTCGTTGGGTACATGTTCGACAAATGAGAGCACTGCGTCGACACCTTGTAGTGTGCCGAACAGTATTTTCAGGGCCGGGTGGCACAGCAGCGTGATACTCGCCACGCCCAGGTCCTTCAGTACCATGGCGTATCGGCTGAACTGGATCATGTCGCCGTGACCGGCTTCAAACCCGATGACAATCGACTTGCCGGTGAGTGGTTCCCCCTGCCAACGTGGGCAAGCGAAGTGCTTGGTCAGAATGGCATACCAATCTCTTGCTTCAAGTCGCTGCCACCCTTCCGCAAAACGCCCTTGACGCAGAAGCACGTAGGCTAGGTTGAATTGCGCTTTGCCATAGTTGCGATCCAGTTTCATGGCCGTCCGATAGCACTGTTCCGCTTCGTCTTCCCGTTTTGTACAGGCCAACAGGACGCCGAGATTGGACCAGGCGGCAGGTGAGTTTGGCGCTAAGGCAAGTGCCTGGCGATAAACCAGCTCGGAGTCGGAAAAGGACTTGCGGTTCATGAGCAGAACCCCAAGGTTCAAATAGTTTTGCGCAGTACCCGGAGACAGGGTGATTGAACGCCGATAGCATGCCTCTGCTTCCGCGACCTCACCGCGACTTTCCTGCAGCAGGCCCAGATTGGTGATGACTTCCGCAAAATCAGGGACCAGGGCCAGCGCCAGTCGAAAGCATCCTTCCGCCCCTTCGCTATCGCCAGCCTCCATGCGGCGATTGCCCTCGAAGAACAGTGCTTCCACGTCGGCAGTATTGGATGACATTGGACTTATATGAAAATTGTAATCCAGCCTGCAACCGAAAACCCGAATGTGATCGGTAAAACAAGTTCGCACAGGCTCTCCGATGCAAAGCCTAAAGAGTGAACAAGAAGAGCAGGCACAGTTTCGGCGAGAACCGCGAAGATATTACATTACAGCTCTGCCCCGATACCGATGCACTGGCTATGGAAACCTTGCAACATTCCAGTGACAGCAAAGTGCCAAGAATCGGATGCTCATGAGCCTGCCTCTTCTACATCGTGAACGGTGGCTCATGGCCGGACTTCCCCTAGCCCGGAGGAAACCGAATGACCCCAATTGCATTGCTGCCACTGAGGCTCCAAACGCGAACTGACGTTGAGGACCGTAAGCGTCTAGCCCCACCGCCTTTACCGAGCCACTGAGACCATGCAATGTTGGCGCCTTTTTCGAGGGCGCGAGCAATGGCGAAGAGACACGGGCCGATCTACTGGCGGGAGCATGTACAGAACTGGGTTCGAAGTGATCTGACGCAGCGCGAATACTGCGCGAACAATGGGCTGAGCGAGCGGGCCTTCCATCGTTGGCGGAGCAGGGAGAAGGACACCATCGCGGCGGCGAAGTCATCGCTGACCCTGGTGCCGGTGAGCGTGAGCAAGCCGGAAACC
>CAISUK010000276.1 GCA_903888645.1 uncultured Pseudomonadota bacterium
CGATCTTGACGCTTTGGTATGGCTGGAAGCGTGGCTGAAGCGCTACACCGGCACCCTGATCGTCATCAGCCACGACCGCGAATTTCTCGATGCCGTGACCCGCGTCACCATCCATATCGACAATGCCCGGCTGCAGCGCTACGGCGGCAACTACAGCACGTTTGAAGACATGCGCGCCGAGCAGATGTTGCTGCAACAATCGGCCATGGCCAAGCAGGCCGACAAGATCGCCCACCTGCAAAAATTCATCGACCGCTTCAAGGCCAAGGCCAGCAAGGCCAAACAGGCGCAAAGCCGCGTCAAGGCGCTGGAACGGATGGAGAAGATCGCCCCGGTGCTGGCCGACGCCGAATTCACTTTCGAATTCCAGGAACCGGCCAATCTGCCCAACCCGATGCTCGCCATGCAGAAGGCCAGCATCGGTTATCCGCCGGCCGAAGATGCGCCGGCCGGGACGCCGCCTACCGTGATCGTGCGCAACATAAACCGCTCGGTGCACGCCGGTCAGCGCATTGGCATATTGGGCGCCAACGGCCAGGGCAAGTCGACGCTGGTCAAGACCATCGCCCGGGCCCTCGCGCCGATCAGCGGCGAAGTCACCGAAGGCAAGGGCTTGAATATCGGCTACTTCGCCCAGCAGGAACTCGACGTGCTGCGCCCTCAGGACACGCCGATGGAACACATGGTCCGCCTGGCCAGGGAAACCATCGCCACCGGCCGAGGCGGCTGGGTCAACGGCCGCGAGCAGGAACTGCGTAGCTTCCTCGGCTCCTTCAACTTCAGCGGCGAGATGGTCAAGCAGAGCGTCGGCACCATGAGCGGGGGCGAGAAGGCGCGGCTGGTGCTGTGCATGATCGTCTGGCAGCGCCCCAACCTGCTGCTGCTCGATGAGCCGACCAACCACCTCGACCTCTCAACACGCGAAGCACTGAGTGTCGCCCTCAACGAATTCGAGGGCACCGTGATGCTGGTCAGCCATGATCGCGCCCTGCTGCGGGCCGTGTGCGACGAATTTTGGCTGGTGTCGCGCGGCGGCATCGAACCGTTCGACGGCGACCTGGATGACTACCAGCGCTACCTGCTCGACGAAGCGAAGCGGGCTCGGGAATCGGAACGGCGAGCGGCCTGACATGCTGCCCAAGCAAGTCAGCATCGACAGCAGCCATGACGAAGACATTTCCTGCGCCACCTGCAAAGCCTGCTGTTGCAAACTGGAAGTCATGCTCATGGGCGAGGATGACATTCCCGAACAACATACGATTCAGGATGTCTGGGGCGGCTGGATCATGCGTCGCCTGGTCGATGGCGACGGCTGGTGTAGCGCACTGGATCGCACCACCATGCGCTGCACGATCTATGCACGGCGTCCGGAAATCTGCCGGGAGTTCGCCATGGGGGAACACGACTGCCTGGACCAAAGGCAGTCGATAAGCGGCGCGAGTTGACGGCTGCATGGGGCGAGTAGTGATGTGACCCCAAAAAACAGAAAAGATCGCTATTCACAACAGGGCGACTGCCTTGATCTGCACCCAGACCTGCTGTCCGACGCTGAGCCCGAGGTGTGCTGCCGAACGGCGCGTCAGTCGGGCGAGAACAATTTCTTTGACAACCTGCAAGCGCATCAGTACCAGCGCCGGATGGTTGTCCTCGCCCTGGTCCAAGACAGTCGCCGGCAGGGAATTGACGATGCTGCTATCGAACCGCTGCAGCGCAATGCTGACATCGCGGGCCAGGATACGCAGCCGCACGCGGTGCCCCACCGGCGTTCCGGTATCGCGCACCCACAGGCTCTCTCCACCCACACCCACACCGACATCCACCCGCGCCAGTGACCATTGCAAGTCCCGCTCGGCGAGCGTGCCTTCGAGCACGACGCCGGCATCTTCGCCGAGGCGGATCGGAAGATCGAGGCGTGCCAGCGTCTCTGCCAGAGGGCCGTCGGCCAGCACTTTGCCCTGATCCAGGACGACGATGTGGTCGGCTAGTCTTGCGACTTCATCGGGAGAATGGCTGACGTAGACAATGGGAATCGACAACTCGTCATGCAGCCGTTCCAGATAAGGCAGGATTTCCTGCTTGCGCGCCAGATCGAGCGACGCCAAAGGCTCGTCCAGCAGCAGCAAACGGGGGCTGGTCAGCAATGCCCGGGCGATGCCGACGCGCTGCCGTTCGCCCCCCGACAATCCGGATGGCATGCGCTCGAGCAGATGACCGATGCCGAGCAATTCGATCGCCTGGCCCCAGGCAACCCGGCGTTCTGTGGCCGGCACACGCTTCATGCCGAACTCGAGATTGCGCTGCACGCTCAGACGGGAAAACAGGCTGGCTTCCTGAAACACATAACCCAGCGGGCGGCGATGCGTCGGCAGATAAAACTTGCGGCTGTCATCGTGCCAGCAATCGCCATTGATCGTCAGGTGACCTCGGGCGGCTCGCTGCAAACCAGCAAAACAGCGCAGCAGCGTGGTCTTTCCCGAACCGGACGGACCGAACAAGGCCGTGACACCCGTTCCCGGCAGGCGCAGATCCGTATCCAGATTGAATGCTCCGAAGTTCACCCGGAAACGCGCGGCGATGCCCTCGCTCATTTCCATAGCCGTCGTCCGCCACCGAAAGAGTAGAGCACGAGTAGCACGCAGAAGGAAAATACTAATAGCCCGCCGGCGAGGCCATGTGCCTGGCCGTATTCGAGCGCCTCGACGTGGTTGTAGATTTGCATCGAGACAACGCGCGTCTGCTCGGGGATGTTGCCGCCGATCATCAGCACCACGCCGAATTCACCGATGGTATGGGCGAAACCGAGAATCGTACCGGTGATGAAGCCCGGCCGCGCCAACGGCAATGCCACGGTGAAGAAGCAATTCCAAGGACCGGCGCGCAGTGTCGCCGCCGCTTCGAGCGGACGCTCGCCGATGGCCTCGAAGGCGTTCTGCACGGGCTGCACGACGAACGGTAACGAATAGAACACCGAGGCGACAACGAGACCAGGAAAGGTAAAGGGCAGCAGGCCGAGCCCGAGTGACTGGGTGAGGTGGCCGACCGGCCCGTCCGGTCCCATTGCCACCAGCAGATAGAAGCCCAGCACCGTCGGCGGCAGCACGATAGGCAGGGCGACAATGGCGCCGATCGGCCCCTTCCAGCGCGAACCGGTGCGTGCCAGCCACCAGGCGATCGGCGTGCCGACGAGCAGCAGCAGAATGGTCGTCAGCGTCGCCAGTTCAAGGGTCAGGCGGATTGCCGACCAGTCGTCAGGGCTCAGATTCAAAGATCGTAGCCGTACGAGCGGATCACGGCTTTCGCCTTGTCCAACTTCAGATACTTGACCAGTTCCGTCGCCGCGGCATTGCTCTTGCCCTTGTCGAGGATCACCGCATCCTGGCGGATTTGCGAATATAGATTGGCTGGCACGATCCAGGCAGAGCCTTCGCCAATCTTGCCGTCCTTGTAGACCTGCGACAAGGCCACGAAACCAATCTCGGCATTACCCGAAACGACAAACTGAAAGGCCTGGGTAATAGTTTCAGCCTGGACCAACTTGGGCTGCACTGCATCAAACACGCCGAGCGCCTTCAGCGCTTCGACCGCCGCCGCACCGTAGGGCGCCAGTTTCGGGTTGGCGTAAGACACATGAGCGATCTCGGGCTTCCTCAGCACCGCGCCCTTGTCGTCAACCAATCCTGGCTTCGCCGACCACAGCACCAGCTTGCCAACTGCATAGGTGAACTGGCTGCCGGCGACAGCACCGCCTTCCTTGATCAGTTTCGCCGGTGTTTCATCATCGGCAGCGAGCAGCACCTCGAACGGCGCAGCGTTCTTGATCTGCGCGTAGAACTTGCCGGTCGAGCCGAAAATCAGCTGCGCCTTGTGGCCGGTGTCCTTCTCGAAGTCGGCGGCGATCTGCTGCATCGGCGCCGTGAAATTGGCGGCGACGGCGACCTGGACTTCGGCGGCATTGGCAGCACTGGCGGCGCTGGCAGCCAAGCCGAGAACTACAAGCAGAGAGCGGGTTGAATTCATGGTGAACTCCTTTGTAGAAAATCAATCGAAAGTGGCAAGAATGACCGATGACGCCTTGAATACGGCGCAGGCCGGCTTGCCAAGCGCCAGGCCGAGACTCTTGACACTGTCATGAGTGACGATGGCAGTAACGGTACGGCCGCCCGGCAAGGTAATGGTCACTTCGCTATTGACCGGTCCTTCGTGGATGTTGGAAACATCCCCCCACAACTTGTTGCGCGCCGTGGTGCGAATCTTCCGGTCGGTCATGAGGATGACGGCCGAGGCCTTGACGAAGGCATGCACTTCGCGGCCGATGATCAGACCCAGGTTCTCGGCGCTTTCGCGGGTGATGATGGCCGACAATTCATGCTCGGCATCGAGGCGCAGATTGACCTCGAAGCTCACTTCGCCCTTGCGTAATCCGGTCACCGGTCCGGCAAACTGGTTGCGGGCACTGGTACGCATCGACATGCGCCGCAGCAGGGTCTGGAAATGATCGATGTCGGCGGACCCGGCATCGCCAAGAAGCGCCGAGAGTCGTTCCAGCGTCGCCTGATATTCCTGCTCGACTGCCCGGTACATGGCCACCAAGCGCCGTCCGTAATCCGTCAGCAAGGTGCCGCCGCCATGGCGACCTCCCACCGAGCGCTCCACCAGCGTTTCCTCGGCCACGTTATTCATTGCGTCAACGGCATCCCAGGCTGCCTTGTAGGACAGCGGTACCGCTTTGGCCGCTTGCGAGATTGAACCATAGCGATCAATGGCCTCTAGCAGACGAATTCGAGTATCGCCGAGAAAGGCGCCAAACTCAGTATCGACAGTCACCTTACCGACAAGTTTGTGGTGTATCGGACGACGCGTAGCCATAGTTGTTGTGTATTTCTCTATATAGCGCTATTGAGGGCGCATTATGCAATTCCCGGGCCATTTTGGCGACCCCGAAGCGTTGCGGTTGCAATTAGCGTTCGCTGCAAGGTAGAGTAGTCAACTCAACAATTACTCGACAGGAAAGGAAACATCATGAAAGTCAGCGCTCGCAATGCCCTCAAGGGCAAGATCACCGCCGTCAAGACCGGTGCCGTCAATGCCGAGGTCGATTTGACCACCGCCGGCAGCGACAAGATCGTCGCCATTGTCACCAATGACAGTGTCAAGTCACTGGGCCTGGCCGTGGGCGGCGAAGCCACAGCGCTCATCAAGGCGACCTCGGTGCTGGTTCTGATCGCAGGCAGCGGCCTGAAACTGTCTGCCAGAAACTGTCTGCAAGGCAAGATCACGAAAATCGGCGAAGGTCCCGTCAGCGCCGAAGTGAGCATTGCATTGCCGAGTGGCGAAACTGTCCATGCGACCATCACGCACGATGCCGCCGGTGAATTGGGACTCAAAGTCGGCACCGAGGCTAGCGCCGTTTTCAAGGCATCGTCGGTCATTCTCGCCGTCGCTGCCTGATTCGCTTCAGACCCTGCGGACTACGCGCTCTATATGCACCAATATATAGCGAACTGAAGCACCGCCGCACGACGGTGGTGCGCTCAGTTGGGTGTGCTGTCGGGTGCGCGGGTGATGGTAACCTTGACGTCGGCCGGCTTGGCGAAATACGGCGCCGACGTCACCAACAACTCGGCACCGGCACGCGCATAGGCAACAGCGTTCGTCGCATTGACGCCGCCGGCGGCCGCCAGCAGCGGCTGCACTTTTCGCCGTGCGAGCGCAGCGCGGCAAGCGGCTACCTCATCGGGGGTAAACTTCTCCAGCTGCAGCACATCGACACCGCATTCGGCCAGCATAATGGCGGCGGCGATCGATGCGGCTTCGGCAACCAGTTTCTTTTCCGGGCAACGGCTGCGCAATTGCGCCAATGCCGCCGCGCGTTCATCAGCCGGGACGAATTCGAGATGCTCGGGAAACACCAGCAGGGTTTCGGACAAGCCCAGCCGGTGCATGACCGCGCCACCGGCCTGCACAGCCTTGACCGCGATGGCCTTGGTGCCGGGAAAGTTCTTGCGCGTGCAGGCCACCGGCGTCGCGAAGCCGGCGTCGCGCAAAGCCGCGACAATGGCGGCCGCCGCACCAGAAATTCCTGAAGCATATTCGACCAGTGTCTGTGCGACTTTCCAGGCTCGGTGCATGGCTTCTGCCGGCCCCGATGCACGCAGCATGATCGCATCGGCAATGGCATCGTTGCCGCTCGGCAGAAGAATCTCCGTATTCGCCCCGGCCAATTCGAACAGCCTGGCGGCCTCCTCGATGGCACACAAGCGCATCGACTGCCGCGCCTGAAACAGCACGTTACCGGACAGACTACCGATGCCGAGACTGGCAGTGGTCAGATCGCCGAATGGCACATCTTCAGCGAGCATCCGTAACAACTCACTGTCGCAAAGGCGCATCGCCATATCCGTCACGATATCGCCTGAAGCGGCACGACTCGAATCGCCGGCACCTTGGCGTCGCCGTCCTCGGCGGCGAAACAAACGTCGTAGTCGGTGCAGATCGCACAGCTCGGTGATTTGCAGATGGGAATCTCCGCTCGTTCGCAGAGTTGGCGATAGAAGAACTTTTTCCACTTCATGTCGTCGATGTTTCTCGCGCTGAGCACCGGGAAATATTGCGCCATGAGATCCGAAAGAACCTTGCGGTTGGGCAGCCCCATATCCTGCCAGAGGTGGTTGTCGGCCATCGCTGCCGAAGCAATGGCGCAAGAGAGCCAGGCGAGTTCTTCGCCAGGCTCGACCCGACAATCGAGCAGCATTTGTAGCAGATCGTCGAATTCGTCGAGGCGCTTATCGACAAGTTCGACGCCATCGTTAACGAGAACAAGACCGGGGAAATAGGTGCCGACCAGCTGCTGAAAAAGCGCCGCGGAAAGCCCGCGTATGAGCGGCCGTCGTCCTGCCGCAAGCGCCTCGCTGATGACGCCAGCTAATGCCAGCGTCTTCAGGTCGGCGCCGTTGCGGGCGTGCTGCATAATTTTTTCGTAGCTTGGCAGGCTCATTGGCATGGCTGATTTCACCTTCCTTCGCCGATTCTACTTCCCCACCAAGCATTACAGAGAACCAGGAAATCGCAACAGCGCATCGCGCTCGGTCTTGGCTATCCCAGCAAAGCGGGCGCGGGATCCGGTTGCCTCGATTTCAGTGCCTCGAGAAAAGATCTCTGACCTTGCACAGCAACATGGTCGGATCGAAGCGCGCACTGATGATTGTTTCGGTAACGCCAAGCGTGGTCAGCAACACTCTTCTTCCAGCTGGTCGAGAAGCCGCATGGCCTCTTCGTCTTCGGACACTTCGAACAGTTCCCTGACCTGGTTGATGTTGGAATGAAGCAGGAACAGATCATCCGGTTTGGGCCCGGAACCGCCGGCACGCTTGGTCGAAAAGTATTCCCAGAAGGCATTGCTCCATCCGGGAATGGCGAGAATCCGGTCGATACACGCCATGACTCGCCGCGCATTGCCATCACAGTCAATGCCTTCGAAACTTATGTAACGATCAGTAGATTTGCAGCTGCAGTTTTCCGACATGGACGTCATTTTCCAGATGGTTTTATCTCGGCGCAATTGTATCGAAGTCACGCGCCGTTACCCAGGCAAGCGCGTCTTTTGATCGACCCTCTCGAGAAGCGAAACTCGATATTACAATGTCATTTCGATTGAAGCATTAGCCCAATTGCCTCAGTCCGTCCGTCGAGATGGCATCGACGCAGGCTTGCGGCAAGGCGATGCCAGCGGCCTCGTCGGTCACACCTTCGATGCCGATGACGGGCTGATACGACTGCACACTGCCGAAGATGGTCGCGAATGAAACATCGGCGGCATCGCGGCCGTTGCCAAGCCGGATCAGTCCCAGCGGCAGCGCCATGCCGGATGGATCGAAGAGATACCAGCGCCCACTCAGAAAAACTTCGACATAGGCGTGAAAATCGGTCGGACCAAAGGCGGGATTTGAGCCATAGTCGATGCCCGTAGCGAAGCGTGCCGGAATGTTGAGCGCCCGGCACAGTGCGATCATCAGATGGGCAAAGTCACGACAAACGCCGACCTTTTCGATCAAGGTGTCGACTGCCGATGTCGTCGCATTCGAACTGCCGGAGACGAATCTCGTGTGCCCATTCACCCAGTCCTGAATCGCCCGCACCCGCCAATAGCCGGGGCGCAGACCGCCGAACTCGTTATTGGCCAACTGGCGCAGACGATCGGACTGACAGTAGCGGCTCGGATAGATATACGCGAGTGCCTCGGCGGGCAATTGCGCAATCGGCACTTCCCAGACGTTGTCGGGCGACTCGATATGGTGCGCAATATCGACCATGGCCTCATAGCGCACTTTCAGTGGGCCGGGGTCGACGCGCAGCCGTGCATAGCGATTGCCGTTGGCCGGATCGGTGAATAGCGCGACCGCAACCGCCGGGCTGACCTGGAAATCTTCGCCCACCAGCGATTGGCAGGAGGTTTGCGCGGCATGGATGTTGAAAATGAAATCGCTTGGCGCAGCGACGATGTCGTATTGCAACTCGATGAAAAACTTGATTCGCACCATCATTGGCCTCGCATCGGTGATTTTGCTGCACAGGAAACGCGAGCAGCATCGCTTGAATCAGTGCGAACGAAGTGCCTCAGAGCACCGATTCGAACAACTCGAGTTGAGGCGGTCCCAAGTAGAAATCGCGCGGCGAATGTCCGGCGGCAGCATGGGCTTTGCGGAATGCATCAGAGTGCGTCCAGTCGGAAAAGGCGGCTTCCGATTCCCAAACGGAATGCGAGGCGTACAGGGTGCAGGTATCGTCGGTCTCGCCGCGCAGGAGATTGAACGAGACAAAACCCGGTACCTCGTTCAGGTAACTGTTGCGATTGCGCCAATGTGCAACAAAGTCGTCTTCCTTGCCGGGAGCGATACGAAATCGATTCATGGCCAGATACATTTGCAGCTCCATTGCGAAATTGGTCAGCGGACAACCGTAACACCGCGGAAAGCGACGCAACCTTGGCCACGGCGTTGTTGCATGCTACCAGCACTCTTGCTCGGCGCCCTACCGGCACGGCTACACAAAGGAAGCGGTGACAGCAGGATACTTTGTCGAATCAAGGGCAATTTGTCGCCTTTACAACAGATTGTCCGCTGAACAAAGCTAATCCGATCAGTCTGTTGCGATTGGCACGTCAATTGCAAAGCTGGCAACGACGTCTGCCAAGAAAGTGTTGCCATGAAACCCAGCGAAATCGCGGTCCTGCTCAACGAGCCGGCCTGCGCACACAACAAGAAAGAGAAATCCGGCTGTGCCCGGCCCAAGCCCGGGTCGACCGCTGGCGGCTGTTCTTTCGACGGCGCGCAGATCGCCCTGCTGCCGATTGCCGACGTCGCCCACATCGTCCATGGACCGATCGCCTGCGCCGGTAGTTCCTGGGATAACCGCGGCACCCGCTCGTCGGGGCCGACGCTTTATCGCACCGGCATGACCACCGATTTGACCGAGCAGGACATCATCATGGGCCGCGGCGAGAAGCGGCTGTTTCACGCCATCAAGCAGGCCATTGACGACCATGCGCCGGCTGCCGTCTTCGTCTATTCGACCTGCGTGCCGGCGCTGATCGGCGACGACATCGAAGCCGTCGCCCGCGCCGCCACCGAACGCTGGGGCGTGCCGGTAGTACCGGTCGATTGCGCGGGCTTTTACGGCACCAAGAATCTGGGTAACCGCATCGCCGGCGAGGCGATGTTCAAATATGTCATTGGCACCCGCGAGCCGGATCCGGTGCCGCGCGCCGCGCAACGTCCGGGCATCAAGGTGCATGACGTCAATCTGATCGGCGAATACAACATCGCCGGAGAATTCTGGCACGTGGCGCCGCTGTTCGACGAACTCGGCCTGCGCATTCTCTGCGCGCTGTCGGGCGACACCCGCTACCGCGAGGTGCAGACCATGCACCGCGCCGAGGCCAGTATGGTGGTCTGCGCCAAGGCGCTGCTCAACGTCGCGCGCAAGCTGGAAACGGACTTCAAGGTGCCGTTTTTCGAAGGCAGCTTCTACGGCGTCGCCGACACCTCGCAGGCGCTGCGCGACTTCGCCCGCCTGCTCAAGGATGCCGACCTGTGGGCGCGCACCGAGGCGCTGATCGAACGCGAGGAAGCGAAGATTCGCGGCGCGCTGGAACCCTGGCGCGACCGTCTGCGCGGCAAGCGCGTGCTACTCTACACCGGCGGCGTCAAATCGTGGTCGATCGTCTCGGCCTTGCAGGATCTCGGCATGGAGGTGGTCGCCACCGGCACCAACAAATCCACCGAGGAAGACAAGGCGCGCATCCGCGAACTGATGGGCGACGGCGCCAAGATGATCACCGACGGCAGCCCCAAAGCCCTGCTCGGTGCCTACAAGGAATACAAGGCCGATATCCTCATTGCCGGCGGCCGCAATCTCTACACGGCGCTGAAAGCGCGCATTCCCTTTCTCGACATCAATCAGGAACGTGAATTCGGCTACGAAGGCTACACCGGCATGCTCGAACTGGTGCGACAACTGGCATTGACGATTGAAAGTCCGGTATGGCCGGCAGTGCGCAAGCCAGCACCATGGGCGAAGACCAAGGCGCCGGGGACGCCACTGGTAGCGTAATCGTACTGAGCTAAGTCGGGCTGAAATCCGGCGCTATTCGCACGCTGGGTCGCCGCACCGGCGAAATGCGCGGGAACCTCTCAACGACTGATTTCCGTCGTCGAGAATAGCGGCGCCAACATTGACCAGATATTGCGCATGGCGATGTGTCAGCTTTCGATGACATTGGATAGTTTGGCGCGCGGCTGCTTTTTCGCGCACTGCCCCGCCGAACGACAAATAAATCACGCCCAGGCACTTTTTGCGAACAAGAATGGTTCTTATTCTTGCTTTCTCTTTCAGACTTGGTTACGATATTCCTCACGCTGGGCTTTCGTTTAACGCCAGCGACACTCTCCACAACGCAAAAGGATCGACCCTCATGAGTCAGCAAATCACTCTGGTAGCCGGCGCGGTTCGCGGTTTGATTGTCGTGGGTTTCCTCGCAATCGCTCTTTTGCCCGTTGTTCTGGCGGTCACCGCGAGCACAAACGCCTGACACCCCGCTTCAACGCGCACCGACACTGCCTGCGCAGTGTGCCCGCTCACATCGTTGCGGCGGAAACCTCCATGCTCGCCTTTTAAACTGATGAACGGCGCAATTGCTTCGTTTTCCAATAGCTTTGCCAGTCTGCCAGCGCACTTTTTTATCCGGCAGCAGCCGACGCCCGTCGCAAAGCCGCGCCTGCTGATGTTCAACCGTCCGCTCGCCGAGGATATTGGTTTCGCTAGCAACGGATTTGACGACGCTACGCTCGCGACAATCCTCGGCGGCAATGTCCTTCCGCCGGGCGCCGAGCCGATCAGCATGGCCTACGCCGGGCACCAGTTCGGCACCTTCGTTCCTCAGCTCGGCGACGGACGCGCCATACTCTTAGGCGAAGTCCTTGATCGAAGCGGTACGCGCCGCGACATCCAGTTGAAGGGATCCGGGCGCACGCCATTTTCGCGTCGCGGCGATGGTCGGGCCGCGCTGGGTCCGGTGCTTAGGGAATACCTTGTCAGCGAAGCGATGCACGCGCTGGGTATTCCGACCACCCGCGCGCTGGCTGCCGTGGCCACCGGCGAGCCGGTTTACCGCGACGGCGAAGCAATTCCGGGAGCGATATTGACGCGCGTGGCAGCAGGCCACGTCCGCGTCGGAACCTTCGAATATTTCGCCGCGCGCGGTAATAACAGCGCGCTAAGGCAGCTTGCCGACTATGTCCTGGATCGGCATTACCCTGCTGCACGAGACGCCGAACGCCCCTACCTGGCATTACTGAAGGTGGTGGCCGAACGCCAGGCCAGTCTGGTCGCTCGCTGGATGTCGGTCGGTTTCATTCATGGCGTCATGAACACGGACAACATGGCGGTATCCGGCGAAACCATCGACTTCGGGCCCTGTGCATTCATGGAGGCCTACGACCCCGCCACCCGATTCAGCGCGATTGACCAGTTCGGCCGATATTGCTTCGGTAATCAACCGAACGCCGCACATTGGAACATTGCCCGGTTCGCCGAGGCCCTCCTCCCCATCATCGATCCAGATGCCAAGCGAGCCGTTGAGCTTGCCGAAGAGGTGGTCGCCGCATTTCCGGGTTGGTTCGACAGTGCATGGCTGGCCGGAATGCGCGCAAAGCTGGGTTTGGTCACCGCGCAAGATGGGGATCTGGAATTAGCCCAGGCGCTGCTGGACATCATGGCGGCGCAACAGACCGATTTCACGCTGACTTTTCGCCGGCTTTGTAATGCCGCCCTGGCGGTCAATGACGTCAGCGGCCCGCGCGCACTTTTTCCAGAGCCGGGCGCCTATGACCACTGGATCCTTGCGTGGCGGTCACGCCTGGCCAGCGAGGCACGCCATCCCGAGGTCTGCGCTCAGAGCATGCGAAAGGTCAACCCGGCCTTCATTCCGCGCAATCATCGCGTCGAACAAGCGCTCAACGCCGCCATCGAACGTGACGACTTCGCACCTTTTGCGGAGCTTTTTTCGGTGTTGTCGCGGCCGTTCGACGAACAGATTGACAAGATGCCTTACGCCGCCCCGGCACTACCTGATGAGCGCGTCTCGCGGACATTCTGCGGAACCTGATCAGCTGCAGGCGTACCAGATGGAGCCAAAATCACGAATGAAGGACTGTCGTGCGCGTTAGTTGCCGCCGCCCAGAATAGGAATGTTGCGGGCTTCCTGTTCGCGTTTCTTGACGCAAAACGGATGATCTTTCCATTCGGACTGCTGACAAGCGCGGCTCTCGCAAGAACCACGGCTGAAGACATTGCCGCGGTCAGCGCAAAGCGCTTCCGGCGAATTAGGTTTATGCGCGACAGATTCCGCAGCAGCTTGTGGGGTTGTGTTGACCGGCGTCGGAGCCTCCGTCGTTGTCGGGCGCTGTCGACGTGCCTCCTCGGCACGGTGAGCTGCTTCGAGTCGCTGCGCCTCCTCGACACGTTTGGATTCGGTGCGCTTGCGTTCAAGTTCAACCTTTCGCGCCGGATCAGTCCTGCCGGTCTGGGAAGGCGGTGCGACGATAGCGGGTGCGCTGCTGCCACCACCTGCGCTGGGGGGTTCGAGCGGTGCGGCCTGCGGTGTGGTTTGCGGTGCGGTTGCTGCGCCGATCAACAACGGTTCTGGCGCTGGCGTTGGCGCAGGCGCAGCCACGGCAACGGTTGCGGGAGCTGGAACCGCAGCAGCAGCAACCGGCTCGACTGGAGCGACCACGGCACTCTTCACCGGCCCTGGATCCTTGCTGATCAGCAAATAGGCAACGATTCCGAGCATGAGCAGACCGGCGACTGCCGCCCCGGCAAGTATCGCTTTGGAAGGGCGACTCCGGGGCGCACCGGAACTGGCAGCCGCCTTCGGCACGCTCTGCCTGTTATCAGCCAGCGCAGGAGAATTGTCCGACTGGAGCGTCCTCGATTCAGGAAGTGGAACCGTCGCTGCACTCCTGCTCGGCTGCATGACGGTCAGGTCATCCGCGCTTGACGCGTACTTTGCAGTCTTGGGAATGGCAGCATTCAGGCTCGCAGCTTTGTCCAATCGAACGCCAGCGGGTTGGGCTTCTGCCACGGGAGCCTTATTTGCCCTATTTGCCTCAGTCGCTTTAACTAGCGACACCGCGTCGGCCGCCAAGCGCTCCGGCGCCTGAAGACTCGCGGAGTCACGTCGAATCAGGACGGTAGCATCGTCTGCAGCGGAACTGGCGGGCAGCGGAGTTGCCGCCGACGTTGAACCAGATCGCAGCTTGACCATGCGCCGACGTGCCAAGTCGGAATAGGTTCCCCTGGGGAAGCGATCCAGATACAGCCCAAAGTCTTCAGCATCGGAGCTTTCCTTGATTGCCCGCCAGAATTCGCCTTCTGACTTCTCGCTCGATGGCTGCCTCGCTGCCGACGGCGAAGCGGTCGCGGCGACGGCCCGATCTGCTGTTGCTGCCTTTGGCGGAAGTGCAGGGAGTTCGATCGCCTGCTCCTTGCCCGGAATGAAGATACGCGTCGCGTCGTCATCCACCAACAATGCCACGCCACAATTGCCGCAATAGGCAGCGTCTTCCTTGTTTTCCGCAGCGCAACTCTGACATTTCATCTAAGCACCTGTTGAAGTAAGGGAGAAATCGTTTTGGACTACCGTCCCTGCCGGGGCATGGCCAATCTGAGCCTGCCACGAAGATCCGCCGAGGCAATCCTGCGGCTTATGCAGAAGCAACGTTGCCATCGGCAAGCTTCACGTAGATCGGCGCCAGCGCCTCGTTCTGCGTAATCTCGAGCAGGCGTTCACGCGCCAGTTCGAGCACCGCGAGAAAATTGACGACCATCCCGGCGACACCGACCGCCGATTCGAACAGATCCTCGAAGGCGACAAAACCGCGTCCCTTGAGCCGGCGCAGGATCGCCGTCATATGTTCGCGGACCGACAATTCCTGACGGCGAATCTTGTGGTGCTGGGTCATGCGCGCCTGCCGAATGAGCCCCAGCCAGGCCACTTGCAGATCGTTGAGACTGACCTCGGGAAGACGCTCGACCACCTTGTCGGCGATCCACACCGTAACCCATTCGTAATCGCGGCCAACCTGCGGCAGGGCATCGATCTTCGCTGCGGCGGCCTTCATCTGCTCGTATTCGAGCAGGCGACGAACCAGTTCGGCGCGTGGATCCTCAGGTTCGCCGGTATCGGCGCGCGGCGGGCGCGGCAGCAGCATGCGCGACTTGATCTCGATCAGCATCGCCGCCATCAACAGATATTCGGCCGCCAGTTCCAGATTGCGCTGGCGCATCGCTTCGACATACACCAGATATTGCCGCGTCAGCGGCGCCATCGGGATATCGAGGACATTGATGTTGGCGCGGCGGATCAGGTAGAGCAGCAGGTCGAGCGGTCCTTCGAAGGATTCGAGAATGATTTCCAGGGCATCCGGCGGAATGTACAAGTCCTTTGGCATATCGGCCATGGTTTCGCCATAGACCTTGACCACGTGTTGCAAACCCGCTGCCAAACCCGGCGGCAAGTCCGCCACCGACTGCGCAACGACTTCCGCATCGTCGAGTCCCGTTGCCACGCTCATCGACTGTAGTCCAACCCCATGGCCTCGCGCACATCGCGCATGGTTTCCTGCGCCAGTTTGCGGGCCTTTTCGCAACCATCGGCGATGATGCTGCGCACCAACTGGGGCTCTTCCTCGTACATGCGGGCGCGCTCGCGCATCGGCTCCTGTTCCTTGAGTACCGCGTCGATCACCGGCTGCTTGCATTCGATGCAGCCAATGCCGGCGGACCGGCAACCCTGCTGCACCCATTGATGCACTTCGTCATTCGAGTAAATGACATGGAACTGCCAGACCGGACATTTTTCCGGCTCGCCGGGATCGGTGCGCCGCACCCGCTGCGGATCCGTCTGCATGGTGCGGATCTTCTTCGTGATCGAATCGGCATCTTCGCGCAGCGTGATGGTGTTGCCATAGGACTTTGACATTTTCTGGCCGTCGAGACCCGGCATGCGCGAAGCTTCGGTGAGCAACGCGCCTGGTTCGACCAGGATCATTTTTCCGCCACCCTCGAGGAAACCGAACAATCTTTCCCGGTCGCCATGCGAGAGACTTTGCGCTTCGCCGAGCAGCGCATGCGCTTGCTCGAGCGCCTCGGCCTCGCCCTTTTCCTGAAAACGGTTGCGCAAGTCGTCGTAGAGCCTGGCGCGCTTGTTACCCAGCTTCTTCACGGCCTCCCTGGCCTTTTCTTCGAAGCCCGGTTCGCGGCCGTAAAGATGATTGAAACGGCGCGCAATCTCGCGAGTGAATTCAATATGCGGCACTTGGTCCTCGCCCACCGGCACCTTGTCGGCGCGATAAATGAGAATGTCGGCCGCCTGCAACAAGGGATAGCCGAGGAACCCATAGGTGGTGAGATCCTTTTGCGAAAGCTTCTCCTGCTGATCCTTGTAGGTCGGCACGCGTTCCAGCCAACCCAGCGGCGACATCATCGACAACAGCAAATGCAGCTCGGCGTGTTCGGGTACCTGCGACTGCACGAACAGCGTTGCCTGAGCCGGGTCGACACCAGAAGCCAGCCAGTCGATGATCATCTCCCAGGCATTATTGACAATGCCGCCCGGCTGATCGTAATCGGTGGTCAAGGCGTGCCAGTCGGCGACGAAGAACAGGCAGGGATACTCGTGCTGCAGACGAACCCAGTTCTTCAGCACACCGTGATAGTGGCCGAGATGGAGACGCCCGGTGGGCCGCATGCCAGATAGGACTTTTTCTGCGTACATGGTCAGAGATTGAATAGAAAACGGATCAGCACGAGTACCAAACCGAGTAGTGGGAGAAGAATGACATCCAGTATATGGGTGAAGAGCAAACCCAATACGATGAAAATGCCAAAAGGTTCAATACGGGAAAATGCGACTGCCGCGCGGTAGGGCAACAGACTGACGGCGATACGGCCACCATCCAGAGGCGGAATCGGTATCAGGTTGAGCAGCATCAGGACGACATTGACATTGATGCCGACCCGACACATTTCCTCCATGGCATCGGTATAACCGTTATCCGGTCCAGACACCGTCAGCTTGAGGATGAACGCCCAGATCAGCGCCATGAACAGGTTGGCCGCTGGCCCGGCCGCGGCAACCCAGAGCATGTCTGCCTTGGGACGACGCAGGCGGCTGAAATTAACCGGTACCGGCTTGGCCCAACCGAACATCATCCCGCCGCCGCTGACAAGCAAAATCATGCCGGGTACCAGCAGGGTACCAACTGGATCGATATGGCGAAGCGGATTGAGGCTGATGCGTCCGAGTTGCCAGGCCGTGGGGTCACCAAAATGGCGGGCGACGTAGCCATGCGCCGCCTCATGCAGCGTGATGGCAAAGATCACTGGCAGGATGGATATGACCAGTGTCTGTATTTGGTTTTCCATGAGTCGGCGCTAGATTTAAGCGGCGATTCTAACAGAGCGACCCCATCAACCCAGGCCAAAAGGCGCGAGCGAACCGCGGCCGGCGCGAATCAATTCCGGCGTGCCGTCGACCAGGTTGATGACCGTGGTCATCTCATCGCTGCATGGTCCCGCTTCGATCACCAGGTCCAGATGTTTTTCCATGCGCTCGCGAATCTGCTGCGGATCCGTCATTGGCACGGGCTCGCCGGGCATGCTCAACGTGGACGTCAACATCGGCTCGCCGAGCGCTTCAAGCAGCGCCCGCGGCAACGGATGCTCGGGAATGCGCAAGCCGATCGTCTTGCGCTTGGGATGGAGGACGCGGCGCGGCAGCTCCTTGGTGCCTTCAAGGATGAAGGTATAGCTACCCGGTGTGGTCGCCTTCAGCAGGCGAAACTGACTGTTGTCGACCCGCGCATAAGTGGCAATTTCAGACAGGTCGCGACACATCAGGGTAAACAGGTGCCGCTCGTCGACCGCGCGGATGCGGCGGATACGATCGAGCAGGGCCGCATCGCCGGTCAGCCCACCCAGCGAATAGCCGGAATCGGTGGGAAAGGCGATCAGGCCGCCGGCGCGAACAATTTCTGCAGCCTGTTTAATCAGGCGGGGCTGCGGCTGCGTGGGGTGTAGTGAAAAGAACTGGGCCATGAATCAAATCAATCCATGCCAGATGGGAATGAGATCGGCGGGCAGCTCGGCCATTCTGCCGATGTCGATCCAGCTCTCGCCGGGCCCGTGAAAATCCGACGCACGGGAAGCGCGCAAGCCGAATTCCCTGGCCAGCCGCGCCATGTCGCGCACCACGTCCTCGCCATGGGAACCGGAAACAACCTCGATACCCTGGCCACCCAGATCGCGGAATTCGCCGCAGAGCCGATGCAGGTCCTTGTTGCTGATGCGATAGCGTCCGGGATGGGCGATCACAGCCACACCACCGGCCGCCGCAATCCAGCCCAGCGCCTCTTCCAGCGTCGCCCAGGCGTGGCTGACATAACCGGGCTTGCCCTTGGCCAGCCAGTGATCGAAGACAGTCTTGACGTCGCGAACGTGGCCGCATTGGACAATGTAGCGGGCCAGATGCGAACGACTGATCAGCGCCGGATTGCCGGCAAAACGCAGCGCCCCAGCATATGCGCCGTGAATACCAACCTTGTCCAGCTCCTCGGCCATTCGCGCCGCGCGACTGTCGCGGCCGCTGCGCACCTTGGTCAGACCATCGCGCAAAATTGGCTGCGCCGGATCGACACCCAAGGCGACGATGTGTACGGTGGTATCGTCGCCCCAGGAAACTGAAATTTCGACGCCATCGAGAAAACCAATGCCGGCCGCATCAGCGGCGAGACGCGCCTCGGCAAGACCGCCGAGTTCGTCGTGATCGGTCAGCGCCAGGAGTTCGACGCCGTTTTCTGCGGCTCGGGCGACCACTTGGGTCGGTGTCAACAGGCCGTCGGAGACGGTGGAGTGGCAATGCAGATCGGCATTCATTCAGTGAAGAACTCTTCAAGTAACTCAGCCAGTTTTTCCGGCTGATCGTGATGCATGTTATGACCGGCAGCGGCCAGCTTGACCTCGCGAATAGAACGAAAGCTGGCCAGCCGCGCACGGTAGTCCTCGCCTTCGCCGTGGTCCTGCCCCTGATAGCGCTTCATGACGAATGACTCTTCCGCGGCAACCCACAAGACCGGCGCGGTGATAGCTCGCCAGCAAGCTTTGACTTCTTCCAGCCGATACAGCACCGGATTGGCGATCCGATGGTATGGGTCGGCGGCCAGCATGATACGGCCATCGTCACCCTCCATGCCCAGATTTTCGGCGAGGAAGGCGGCATTCGCCGCCGTCAGGCGTGGATTGGCGTAGCGCAGGCGCTCAGCCAATTTTTCGCGATTGTCGTAGCCACGATGGGCTGGCAACATCGCCATTTCGTCCAGCCAGCGGCGATAGCGCGCCGGTGCCTCGGCAGGGTCGGTCGGCGGCAAGCCAAAGCCTTCGAGCAACGCCATGCGGCCGACGCGCTCGGGACGCACCCCGGCGTATATTCCGGCGACATGCCCGCCCATGCTGTGCCCGACCAATCGCACCGGCGCATCCGGCGAATACCGAGCGAGGAAGCCATCAAGATCGGCAA
>CAISUK010000277.1 GCA_903888645.1 uncultured Pseudomonadota bacterium
GGTCTAGGCGAAATGAATCCGGAGCAGCTGTGGGAAACTACCATGGACCCGACAACGCGCCGCCTCCTCAAAGTACAGATCGACGACGTCATAACCGCCGATGAAATCTTTACAACCCTGATGGGCGACGATGTGGAGCCGCGCCGGGCTTTCATTGAAGGCAATGCGCTTTATGCGCGCAACATAGATATTTGATTTTGTAGGATTTCTGCGCACCACCGCTGATATAATCGGCACCACTGCGGGTGTAGTTCAATGGCAGAACGGAAGCTTCCCAAGCTTCATACGAGGGTTCGATTCCCTTCACCCGCTCCACTACCGTCTTTACTGATCCATAGGCTCGCGCGTTCGAGTCAAGCTCAAGAAAACTCGCGGCCGGCAGCGCCAACAGAGTGGCCTTGCAGACGCGCTGCGAGCCCCGATCGACGGACGGTCGAGCGACTGACTGATTCATCCAGAAGGCTACCGGGGCCAACGATCGTGGCGTGTCGTTTTGCGCGAGTGATCGCGGTATAAAGAAGTTCCCTCGTCAGAACGCGGTTGGACTCGCTGGGAACCATTACGAGCACTTCGTCGAACTCGGAACCTTGGGCCTTATGCACCGTCATGGCAAAGGCTGTTTCGTGTTCAGGAAGCCGAATCGGTGCCACTCCGCGGAAACCCGACTCCCGATCCGGAAAGTAAACCACCAGGGCACCCGCTTGGTCGGGAAGAACAATGCCGATGTCGCCATTGAACAACTTCAGTACATAGTCATTTCTGGATACCATGACCGGGCGCCCCGGATACCATTCGGAACGGCCGCCCAGGTCCAGCGGGTGATCAAGAGCGCGACGAAAATGGCGACTGACCAGCAGATTGATCGCCTCGACGCCGCGGCTGCCGTCCCGTACCGCGCATAGCGTGCGGAAACCGTTGAAGGCGTCAGTGATGGCGACATGGTTGCGATCGTCGGCACGCACGGCGTCGAGATAGGTGCTGTAACCGGTAATGATTTTGCCGATTGCTGCTTGGCCAAGCGCTGGCCCGCCATCATCGATCCACTGCAACGATTCATCCGCCGGCGAACTCAGTCTGCCGATCACTGCGGCGGCATTTCCGGCATTGATCTCCGCAGCGATTCGACCGATGCTGGAATCCACGGAGAAGCGAAAGTTCCGGGTGAGCCAAACGACTTGGTCGGGAAGACCGGACTTCCCGATTCCAGCGACAGCCAGAATGTTTTCGGGCCTCAGATTGCACACACTGGCGATGCGCTCGACGCGGTCAGCGCTGAGCGAAGGATCCGTACTCAGTTCGGCAAAAACTGCGCCGGATTCGACGGCGGCAAGCTGATCCTTGTCACCGAGGAGAATGATCCGCGCCGCTAGCGGGACTGCCTCGAACAGCTTGGTGGCAAGTGCCAGATCAAGCATGGACGCTTCGTCTACGACCAGCGCGTCGATGGGCAATAGATTATCGGCATGATGGCGAAACTCGCCGCGCCTCGGCGTGACACCCAGCAGCCGATGAATGGTGAACGACTCCCTGGGGAGTTTAGAGAGGAGTTCTTGCGGGAGATGGACGGCGCGCTGCCGCAGCGCCTCGGTCATCCTGGCAGCGGCTTTGCCCGTCGGCGCGGCCAGCGCAATGCGTGCCTCGGGGTTCTGCTCAAGCAGACACGCCAATAGATTCACGACGGTCGTTGTCTTTCCGGTACCAGGGCCACCACTGATGATGGTGACATTGCCGAGCAGCGCCATGGCTGCCGCGATTTTTTGCCAATCGGTCGATCCGGCCAGCATTTGTTCGTTGCCGGCAAACAGGGCGTTGAGCCGCTCCTTGACGTTCCCGGCAATCACTGTGCTGCCAGCCGCAGAACGCCGGCGCACCAGGCACGATGCAAGCCGGCATTCATAGTCGAAATAGCGGTGCAAGTAGAGACGGTCTTCCGCATCCAGGATCAGCGGCAGCGCATCCCGTGCTTCAGGTGTGCCGACGATTGGTGTGCCGCAGATTGGTCTGCCAACAATTCCGGATTCGAACAAGCGCCTTCTGAGTGGTGCCCGATCGCTGTACGCGTCGCCTGATGCGGCGAAATCATCCAGATGAATACACACGTGCCCCGCCGAGACTGCCATGCTGACGAGAAACGCGGCACGCTGAACGACTTGTGCGGATATCTCACTTGCGCCGAGTTCCTCTGCCCAGTGACGTGCACGAGCCGAAAAAGCCTCGGCCAGAATCTGCGCAGTATTAGTTGCAGATTGCATCGTCATGGCGAAACAGCCACCGGCCGAGCCGCGTCCAGAAGCTGGCTGAATTGCCCCAGTGCGACCGGATCAAGGCGCTGAAACCACACCCCGGCGGCCGAGTCATCGACATTTCGCCAGGCCGGGCGGACGCCACGAACAAAGAGGTAGAGAACGCCGCCAAAGTGCGTCTCGTAGCTGTAGTCGGCGATCCGCCGCCGCAAATAGCGGTCGATAGCTACGGTGTAGAGGATGTGCTGCAAATGGTAGCCGTGCTCGACCATGGCCTCGGTCACGGCTTCGGCCGAGTAGCTGGCGGGCTCGTGACCGAGATGGTTCGATTTCCAGTCAAGGATGAAGAACCGCCCCTGATGTTCAAAGACCAGGTCGATAAATCCCTTCAGATAGCCGTCGATGGCGCCGAACGTCAGTCTTGGTCCGGCGTAACCCAAGCGTCTCAGGGCATCGTTCAGTGCCGCAGCTTGCAGGTTATGTGCGGGCAAGTTGAATTCGAGTTCGGTCAGGCGCCGTGACAGCGGAATGGCATTCAAGCGCAGGCCGTCGATGAGTTGCGTCGCGGTGACATTGCGCAGCAACCCCAGAAGCATCTTTGCCAGGCGCTCCCGTTGCAGTGAATCGGCCAGTCCCGGCAGTGTTTGTGGATGCGTTGCCAGCGCGTTGGCGACTGCCGAAGCCCAGGTGCCTGGATCAGCGAAATCGCTTGCCTCGAAGACGGCGTGGATGCAATCGCCCGCAGCCGCTCCGCGCGGAAAGCGAACAATGTCATCCGCATCGATAACCGCCGGGACGGGCAATTCAGCGGAACCGGCACCCACTCTCGCGTCATGGTCGCTGGCCGCCCGCTCGCTGATCGCGCCATGGTTCAGACCGCTGTAGCTACCGAGCCGCCATCCATCGGGAATACGCGGCGGGGCAGCAAGAACCCTTATGGTTTCGGGGTCCGGTCGCTCATCGGCAATTGCCGTTCCCTGGCCTGTCGGCAAAGGGCATACATCGATGCATGGCCCCGAGTGGGCTGCCAGCGCATTCCATGAAGCATCGATTGCAGCAGCAGTCAGCTTGCTGGAGAACCAGGCCTCTGGCGATTCGCTGTTGCCGGCGACCAGCCAGTTGAGCATGCTGCGCGTGCTTTCCGTCACCGACACGGTCGAAAAGGATTTGGCCGAATAGCATCCGGCGACCAGATAACAGCGAAACATCGCTCGCGTCAGCGCCACATAAATGAGGCGCAGCATCTCCGCGGATTGTTCGATCCTGCGTTTCAACTTGATCGCGTCGAGTTCCGCTTTCTCGATGCGATCGCCGCGGAAGTCAATCACGGGCATGCCCTCGTCAACGTGGTACTCACTGCCTTCGAGGGCGCTGCCGCCGAAAGCGGTCCGGCCGTCCCACAGGAACGGACAGAAGACAATCGGGTATTCGAGGCCTTTGGACTTGTGAATGGTGACAATCTGCACCAGGTTCTGGTCGGACTCGAGGCGCAACTGGGCGGCGTCGTCGCTGCTGCCGTCTCGACGCTGCGCCTCGAGGAAGCGCAGCAAGAGTTCTGGTGACGGGTTCGCTTCGGCCGCCTGATGGAGAGATTCGCCGAGGTGCAGAAAGTTGGTGAGGCGCCGTTCGCCATCCGGGCGGCTGAGCATGCGGGCTGCAACACGTTCGGTGGACAGTATGCGGCGGAACATGACACCAAAGCCGCGGCGCAGCCAGAGATCGCGATATTCGGTGAATTGAATGATCCGGTCCATGAGGCGCGTTTCATCGGCCGAGATCGTTTCGATCTCGGCGGCGTTACAGCCCATGAGTTCCGTGGCCAGCGCCGCACGAACCAGTTGATCGCGGCCGGGTTCGAGGATCGCTCTCAATACACGCTCGACGTCTTCGGCATCGGCTGTCTGGAAGACGCTGGCTTGGGAGAGTTCGACGCTGCCGACGCGCAGATCTGCAAGCGCCCGATTCATTTCGCTGCCTTGGGCGTGGCTGCGCACCAGCACGGCAATGTCGCCCGGCCGCAGCGGCTTGCCGGCGATCGCGATTTTTCCACGGCCGGCTTCCCTGATCAGTCGTGCGATCTCGGCGGCCGTGGCCTGGACGACGCTACGGCGCGCTGCCTTCTTCAGCGCCGGTGCGTTATTTTCGGCGGGCAGCATCCAGATTTGCAGGTCCGCGCCGGACGAACTGCGATCGACAAACTCCTGGCGCGGCTTCTTCCCGAATTGCACCTGCTGGTAATCGAGTCCGGGCAACATGAATGCGCGTGGATTGCTGCCCAGAAGGGCATTGAGCGCGGCGAGCAATCCCTTGCTCGAGCGCTGATTGGCGACCAGGGTGTGATTTGCCGTGGTCTGCTCCCTGGCGCGGAGATAGGTATGCAGATCGGCATTCCTGAAGCTGTAGATGGCCTGTTTTGGATCGCCGACCAGGAATATCGGTGACAACGATGTATCGGCTGAAGCATAAATGCGCCGGAATATCTCGAATTGCAGTGGATCGGTATCTTGGAACTCGTCGATCAGTGCGGCCGGAAAGCGGCTCTTGAGCGAGGCAGCGAGCCCCGGGCAGTCACCACTGCTCAATCGCTCATAAACATTGAAGAGCATGTCGTCGAATGACACTACCCGTCGCGCCCGCTTGAGTGCGCGCAACTGCGCACCAGCTTCGCTGAACAGCAACCGGATCAGTCCAAGACGCGCGCTGGTGAGCGCTTCGTCGGCCTGCTCACGCAGGGCGAGATAGGTTTCCGCCGCATCGAAGAACGGGTGCGCAGGCGGCACGCAATTCTTTTTTTTGCGCGCTTCGAGGACCGACGCGCGATAAAGCGCCATCTTTGTTCCAGCCTGAGCAAGCGGGTCAGTGGTGCGAAACAACTCATCCCACTCGGCGGCGCCGGTCTGCACGGCATCAAGCTTGTAGCTTGTGCCGTGGAGCGCCGCAAGCGAGCCGCTTAGCACGTCGATGATTTCCACTCGGGACGACAGCCAGGTCGAGCGTGCGGCATCGAAGGCAGGGTCCAGCGCATCTCGGTCGATGCCGGCTGCAACGTCGATGTCGTTGGGCCATCGGCAAGCTGCCAGTGGCTTGGCCAGATGCCGCCTGAGCAGTTTGTCGAGCGACTCCGGCGTATCCCCGCGCTGGAGAAGATGGCCCGCCAGTTCTGGCGACAGGGCATCGCCAGCGATATGTCGACGCCAGAAATCATGGACGATCTCCATGCGCAATTCGCCATCGTCCTGGAGCAGGTCCA
>CAISUK010000278.1 GCA_903888645.1 uncultured Pseudomonadota bacterium
CGAGGCCCATCACGCCGAGCACGCGGGCCACCATGTCGTCGGGCAGGCTGCGCGAAAAGGCCGCGACGGCCATACCCCAGCCTGACAGCATCAGCATCCAGAGCAGCAGCGAACCTTCGTGACCACCCCAGACAGCGGCGAAGCGATAGGTGGACGGCAGCAGCGAATTGGAATGCTGCGCCACGTAGAGCACCGAAAAATCATTGCTGAGGAACGACGCCGCCAGACAGCCGAACGCCGTTGCAATCAGCAGAAACTGTGCCGAAGCAGCCGGCCGCGCCAACGCGATCCAACCCGTATCGCCGCGATGTGCGCCAATCAGCGGCAGGGTGCCCTGGATGAAGGCGACCACAAGGGCGAGGATCAGGGCGAAATGACCGATTTCTGGAATCATGGTGGAAGTCCTCTCACTGCCAATGTTGCGGGAAAAATCTGCAGCCTGTTGCTACCGCGAATCGCGCCAGAGATGCCTGGCGCTGCGGTGGCCTGCCGCTCTGAAAACCGGGAAATCACTGCTTGAGTGTCTTCGCCGTCTTGGCCGCCTGATCGACGGCGTACTTGGCTTCGGGCGGCATGTAGTTTTCATCGTGCTTGGCCAGCACTTCGCTGGCCGTAAACTGTCCGTCGCCGCCCAGTTTGCCTTGAGCGACAACGCCCTTGCCTTCCTTGAACAGGTCGGGGAGGATGCCCGTATATGCCACGGGTATTTCCTTGGCATTGTCGGTCACCACGAAATGCGCGGTGGTGTCCACGCGGCTCAAGGTACCGACCTTGACCAGGCCGCCGATGCGGAAGGTCCGGTCGCGCGGCGCCTCGCCGGCGACGATCTGGGTCGGCGTGAAGAAGAACACCAGGTTGCTGTTGAAAGCGTTGAGAACCAGTGCGGCAGCGATGCCGAGAACCGAGAGCCCGCCGACAATGATGGCGAGCCGCTTGTGGCGGGGTTTCATGCGTTGTCCTCCGGCGCGGCAAATTCGCGCCGCAGTGATTTCAGAATTTCGTTTCGACGCCGACGCGCCAGAATTGGTTCAATCAGCAGTGCAGCGGCGGTCACACCGAAGCTGCCCCATACGTAAAAGGCATAACCGCCCATGGCGAAGAATTCTGCGGGGCTGTTCCAATTCATGACTTCACCTCGGCCAGATTCTGAAGCCAGCCGGCATGCCGCTCACGCTCGAGGATGATGGCGCGGACGCGATACAGGGCGACCGCGATGGAGTACATCCAGAATGCCAATGCCATCAAAAGCATGCCCCACAGCATGGTGGCGGCCATCGACGGCGACTTGGTCATCGACACCGAGGCGCCCTGATGCAGGGTGTTCCACCACTTCACGGAAAAATAGATGATCGGCACATTGATGACGCCAACCAGCGCGAGAATGGCGCCGGCCTTGTCGGCGCGACGCGGATCGTCGATCGCAGCGGTCAGGGCGATGAAGCCGATATATAGGAAAAACAGGATCAGTTCCGACGTCAGCCGCGCATCCCACACCCACCAGGCACCCCACATCGGCTTGCCCCACAACGCCCCCGTCCACAACGCGATAAAAGCGAAGATCGCGCCCGTCGGTGCCAAGGCAGGTGCCATCATGGAAGACAAGCGGGTGTTGAAAATCAACCCCAAAGCCGCATAACC
>CAISUK010000279.1 GCA_903888645.1 uncultured Pseudomonadota bacterium
CCTTCCAGGCGAACCCAGGGCTGACCGGGAGCGCCACGTAGAAATGTCACAGGGATATGATTCATCTTGTCGCCGCGATAGGCGTCAAACGCCTTTTGCACCGCCACGCTAGCCTCCACTGTGCCAGTGAAATGCTGCCATTGCGCAGTCGCCCCATATTTCTTGCGGTATTCAAGCAGTCGCGCCGGCGTGTCATATTCGGGATCGATGGAGACAGAAACCATGCTCACCTTGTTACGCTCGCTGCCGAGCTTTTCCTGAACCTGGGCGAATACCTGTGTGGTCACCGGGCAAATCGCTGTACATGACGTATAGATGAAGTTGAGGATGACTGGCTTGCCGCTGTCGAGCTCGGTCGCGAACTCCAACTTCTTGCCGTCGTGGCGAACCAGAGCAACGCCGGCAGGCAACGTGTATTTGACTTCGCTGCGCTTGATACCGCTCGGCGCCATGGCTGCGTGGTCATGATGGTGGCTATGATCCATACCCTGCATGTCATCGGCAGCAAAGGCGCGACGTGTGCCGACAATGCCGCCAGCAAAAGCCAACCCGCCGAGCATCAGGAAGCGCCGCCGGTCGTCCTGTATTACCTGTTGCTTGTTCATGAAAAACTCCGTCGATAAGGTCAAACTGTTCAGAAAACGAGCGACTGCCATGGATAAATCCTGTCTAAGTCGCTTTCAGCCGGCTGCGCCATCGCCAGCGAAGCCAGCATCATAGTGCAAATCAAAGCCATTCGCCATGTCATTCATTTTGCATTACTGCACTTTTGACTGGTCCACCTTGAGTAATCGACTCGCCCTGTCCTGGCAAGCACTTAGGCGATCTGCGTCGCAATCGCAAGGAGTATTCTCATTCGCTAGTCATACTAAACCAGTAGGGAAATTACCCATTTGGCCGCAACTTCACCCTACCTGGCGTTTCACATGTGATTTTTGTCACGGCGGCAAACCGCGGCGAGCCTCCGTTTTCCCTATGACCTGACGTTTCCGGGTGCTTGGCAGCGCATGCCAGCGAGTTTCTGTCCGGCGATATAGCGACACACGGTCATGGCCAATGCCGCATCCGGACTGTCAAGATAAATCATGCCGCCCGGCATCGAAATCGACGCGCCGCTCAACGGTTCGGTGGACAGGCGGCGGACCATTTCTGCGTCAGCACCGCGGCATTGCTCGCTGACGACTTTGCAGTCACCGCAAATCGGGTGCATAACGGAGCGAATGCTGACCAAATCGTCACGACAGGCCGCCTCGTTTCCGTGGCCGTAGAGCAGCACGTCGAGGCGAAAACCGGTCGGCGCCTCAAGCAACAGCCGCGGAAAGTGCAGCACTTTTGGTAGCGCCACGATGGCCAGCGCCATCAGTACGCTGGCGATCGCGACAACAAGCAGCGTTACAGCCAAGTGCCGCACTTTCGGCCTGAGCAAAGACGCGGCAACGAGCAAATTGGTTCTGGCTCGATAAGCGGCATATTCGGGAAAGGTCTCGCCGAGGATGCGCTCTTCCCAATGAATGCGCCCGAATTGACAAGCGAAATGGCTCACTACGATGGTCGCCGCCTCGATCGATCGAAACTGCAGAAACACGCCGATCATCGACACGGCTTCAGCCAGGTACAACGGATGGCGAATCCGCTGATAGAGGCCGCCGGTTACCAGTTGGCGCGCTTCCGGAACCACGCTGTAGGATCGACCGAGATCCAGCAACGACAAAATTGCCAGAATGCTGCCGACAACAACGATCATTGCCGAAGCGGCATCCCAATTCGAATCGCTCGCCGCCCGCGGCAGCAATAGCAAGGCGAACAACATCATCAATCCGCCAAAAGCAACCACGCGGGGCAGCGCACTGGCGATACGATTGATTGGCTGGCGCCGAGCCAGATTGAGACCAGCCAGCGCCAGCAGAAACTCAACCATCAGTATCCGCGTCGCAAGCGTCGCGGCAAAACTCCAGTCGCCGGCAAAAAAGGGGTGCCGGCCAACCAGGTCGCATATATCCAGCGTCTCGCGGCCGGCGAAGTAGACGGCACCGGCAACCACCGGCAAGCGCATCAGCAGATCGTAAGCATCGCCGCGCGCAACAACCGGTTCGAGATGCCGACTCACAATGAAAAAAACAATGGCATTGCTGCGGCTGACATCGGCTTTAACAAGGGGTGGCATCAAGCATAGGGTTTCGAGCGTGTTCTTGACCGCGACGCGGTGTGCGTGATTGTGCCACAGCTTGTTAGCGAAACCCATGTGCTCAATGTGTGCATTATCCGTGGGGAGCGTTCGCCAAACATAATGTTCGGCGCATATGACGGCGCAGGTAACAGACCGTTTTAGCCATCGCGGGTCAGAAGGTCTGAAACGGTTTCTCTGGCCGCCTGTGCCTGCGCAGGGATGGGTTGTTGATACTGGCCGCGTTCAATTTACGCTTCGATAATCCGTACCCAGCGATCTGCGCCCCGTTTGTTTAGGAAAGACTTTTCAACTACAATCGCTCCCCTCTTGGTGCGTGCTTGCCTTTTTCCGTTTCTTTGGCACGTAGTAAAGCCATGGTTCCTCCGGTGGTCTCGGAGTGGTCTGGCAGCAAGAGATCGAGCATGAGCATGGCAGCTCATTGATTTTTTCGAACGGAGACGTGGCCGAGTGGTCGAAGGCACGCCCCTGCTAAGGGCGCATCTGGGCAAAACCTGGATCCAGGGTTCGAATCCCTGCGTCTCCGCCAGGACGTTAAAACCCGCACAGCGCAAGGCTGTGCGGGTTTTTTACTTTTATGCGAATTCAATCCACGGTAACTCAGAGTTCCTGACTTTTCTTTCTTCGGGGACGGTAATTGTCCCCGTATTGTCCCCGTCGTACCCTGCTCTTATCCTCGTTTGTCGTCCCCATTTTGTCTCAGCTCAGCCGACTGCGCCGTAGCTGCAAAGGGGCTAGGGCTATCCGGAATTCGTGATTGATGTCGGCTTTAGGGCGATGACGGCGGGGGGCAGTGACTCAATTCACCACTTTGACGGTGGCGGATCGGGCTTGAGGGTCGGCCTACGTTTCCCGAATGCGTCGGCACGGATAGCTCGGTTTTGGCCGTCTGATCGGCGAAAATGTGCCTCCCATCTGCGCTCACGTCATCATGTCCCAAAAAATCCCGCAAGCCATGGCCGAGAAGTTCGCCGCCATCACAATCTTGGTCGACGCCTTCGCCGCGCAGCATCTCAACGAAGAATATCGCCAGGCGATTCACCAGGTCGTTGGAGCCTTGGCACGAAAGCGACCGTCGCCATTGGCGAGAGGCAAGGAAAATGTTTGGGCGGCGGCGGCTGTTCATGCCGTGGGCAGGGTCAATTTCCTTGACGATCCCTCGCAAACCCCGCACTGCAAATCGAAGCTCATCTACCAGCATTTCGGCGTCGGAGAAAGCACCGGGCAGGCCAAGTCCAAGGAAATCCGCGACTTACTCAAGATGGGCCCAATGTCTCCCGACTGGACCTTGCCCAGCCGCCTGTCCAGCAATCCCTTGGCGTGGATGGTTCAGGTGAATGGCCTGGTTGTCGATGTTCGCGGCCTGCCCATCGAATTGCAGCGAGTGGCCTTCGCCAAGGGCCTGATCCCCTATGTCCCCGCTGAGCGAGATGAATAGAAAGCATGAGCCGAATTCCGCGTAATGCGTTGCTTCAAGCCGTCGCCGCAGTCAAGGCCATGGATGACAAGCAGAAAGAACTGGTTGCCGATGAACTGTTCCGCGTTCAACCGAACCTGCTCGGTTCCGCGCTCGTCCTCGCGCGGCTGGGCATATCGATGGACAAGGTTGGCTTTGCACTCGACATGCTGTTCATATGCTTTCGGGCCATGAAGGAATCCGGCCTGACGTGGCCCGTCATTACCGAAGATGAACTGGACCGTCAATCGCAGCGCTTTGTCGGCATCGTCAAATTTGGCAGTGACCTGGCCGAAAGCCTGCGAAACCAGTCGATCCAACAGTACGTTGAAGATCATCCTGAGAAAGACTTGCTGGCCTATGTTCAGATGGAGACCATGAGCTGGCTGAAGCGCGTTGTTCCGGAAGAAACCGACAAGTACGTGATACTGGCGGTTTGGAATTTCGTGAACTGCATCGCCTTCGTTTCGATGAAGAAGCCGTCGCCTGCGAGGTAGACTCTGCGGAATCCCCTTCGCATCGAATTCCCGCCACAGATGACTGAACCCGACGACTCACCACGCTACTCACCGCTCTGTCAATCCATGACGCGGGATGGCAAGACCGTTCAGGTCGACATATACGGAGACGGCGAAGGCGGCTGGCTCCTGGAAGTAATCGATGAATACGGAAACTCCAGCGTATGGGATGATCCTTTTGCGACCGACCAGGGCGCACTCGACGAGGTGCTGAAGACCATCAGTGAGGAAGGAATAGATTCGCTGATCGACTCGCCGTCGGAGGGGCTTCCGATGACCGGGCTGAATCAGTCCCTCTCAGAGGCCGAGCTTGTCGAACTTGACGAGTTTCTTGGCAGCGAGGCGAATGAAGATGCTGCGATGGATGTCTCGACGCTGGAAGGCTTCCTGACCGCCATCGCCATTGGCCCCCGCATGGTACCTCCCTCTGAATGGCTACCTTGGGTGTGGGACCTCGAAGAGGGGAAGGCTGAGGCTGACTTC
>CAISUK010000280.1 GCA_903888645.1 uncultured Pseudomonadota bacterium
GTCGAGATCGCCGAAGACTTCGCTTTCGTCGACAGCGCCAAGCTCGCCGCGCCGATAAGCGGATAGTCGATCCTCGGCTTCAGCCGCCCAAGCGGCGGAAATTTCTGGATCGGGCTTGTCCAATGTCGCGAGAATCGCCTCGACCAGTTGCAGGCGGTCGCCGGGCGGTAACTTGGCTGCCATCGCAATCAATTCAGATGTCATTGTCGGCGCTCCTTTCGGTTTGATATGGCGCTACCTTACCCCATCCACCGGCCATCTTCCAATTGGCGGGCACGGCCTAGGGCGGCGAGGGTGGCGAGCAATTCGGGGAGGCGGGTTTTCCATTTGCCTTTGCCGGTGAATCTTGCCGCAAGTTGTTGCTCGGATTGCGGTGTTGCTTTCAGTGAACTGGCGAGCGCGGCGATTTGTTCGGGTAGCGACAGCGGCCACGGCGCGGGCGCGGTTGGGGAAATCGGGGCCGCGTCGGGCGGCACATTGCGCTGCCCGGAGTCGCCCAGCCCGGCCATCGGCGTTTGTGTTTGGGCGGGCGCCTGGAATTCCGTGCGCAGCCAGCGGATCTGGTTTTGCGCTTCTTCGGCGCTGCGTTCGGCGTTGAGTTGCACGAGTCGTTCGAGCAGCGTGGCGTCACTCGCGGGTTGGCCAACAAGGTCGTGCCAGCCACAGGCTTCCAGTACGGCGGCATCGAGATCGTCGTGAAAGGATTTGAGCACGGCGACCAGGCCCTTGTCATAAATCGCCTGCTCTTTCGCCGTTCTGTCAGCGCCGAATTTGGCGAGGACGTTGTAGAGACCGGTCAGCGTCAGTTCGGCATGTTGTGCGAGCACGCGTTTGCGGTGGGCGTCGAGTTGTTCGGCGAGGTCGCGGATGCGGGCTTGCTGGGCGGGCGTGGCGACGGGGAAAGGGAAGGTTTCGAAGCAGCGGGATTTGTTGGAGCGCGGTCGATCTTCCAGCGTGCCGCCCTGCGCCAGCGCCCAGACGACATGCACGCGGCTGGACAACACGCCGAGGAAGTAGGCATCGTCGAGCGCGATGGCGATCAGCATGTTGTCCGGCGCGATGCTGGGGTCGAGAAACTGGAAGACGCGATGCTTGGCGGTTTCGACGGTGGCGATGTAGCGCGACAGCCCGGCCAGCATCTTGCGTAGTTCCTGGCGCGGCTTGCCGTGCAGCCACCACAGCCGGGCGTATCCCTTGCCGTCGGGCGTATGCGCTTTGGCATCGCGGTCGGGCTTCACCGTTTCCAGTATGCGCTGGTAGGTGGCCGGCCATCGACGGCGTATTTCGTCGGCATCAAAGCCAAACAGGTCGATCAGCCGAACACCGCGCGGCCGGTCGGTAAGATCCTTGCCGTTGCGATAATCGAAGACCGGCGCGTCAGGTTCGAGGCGCGCCACCTCTTCCGGTGTGACGATGAAACCCGCGCCATGCAGCTTGAAGCCCGGCGAGCTGATGCCACCGTTGGCGCGCAAGGCTGTTGCTGCCGCCACGTTCGCGCCTATCGTCAGGTCGGCATGAATCATCCCGCATTGCTCGCTCAGCGTGACTTCCAAGCCTTCGCCACCCTCGGCGCGTTCATCGGTAACAGTCAGCAAGCTTCCCTCGCCCGACCCCGGCGCGCCCACAGTCATGGCAATCCGCACCGCCGCGCCGTCGCCGCCGTCGACCCACGGGTGATCGGCAAGCGCAAAGGCGAGGTGCAGTCTGCCGAGTTGTTTTTCGAGCACGCGGCGGTTGAACGTCTGGCGCAGGCTGTTGGTGGTGATGAACCCAAAACGCTTGAGCTTGCCGGCTGCGACCAGTGCCGCCGCCTTGTGCCACCAGAACATGACGAGGTCGGCCGAATCCGGCACGTCGGCGTAGGCGCCACGCAAGGTTTCGACGTAGCGGTCGCCGAGCGCGGCACGCATGCTGGCGGCGCCGATGAACGGCGGATTGCCAACGACATAATCCGCTTCCGGCCAGGCGGCGGGCTTGCCGTCCGCCGTGAGCACCGCGTCGCGGCATTCGATGTTGCGGAAATCGCGCAGCACCGGTTCGGGCGGCCGCACGTTGCCTCTGGTCCGATAGTGCCATTGCAGGTAGCCGATCCACAGCACCAGTTCGGCGATCGCCGCCGCCCGCGGGTTGAGTTCGAGGCCGAGGAACTGGTGCGGGTCGACCGTGAGCCCTTCGGTTTCGAGCCGCCCCTGGCTATCGCCGAACTGGTCGAGCAGGTCGAGCACTTCGCCTTCCAGACGCTTGAGATGTTCCAGCGTGACGTAGAGGAAGTTGGCCGTGCCGCAGGCCGGATCGAGCACGCGAATCTGGCAAATGCGGTGGTGGAAGGCGTGCAGTTGGTCGCGTGCTTCGGCCAGCTTGTTGGCATTGGCGAGCAGCAAGGCGGCGGCCTTGACGTTGTCCCATTCGGCGCGCAGCGGTTCGATCACGGTGGGCAACACCAGGCGCTCGACATAGGGGCGCGGCGTGTATTCGGCGCCAAGGCGGTGGCGTTCGGCGGGGTCGAGCGAGCGCGTCAACAGCGTGCCGAAGATGGCCGGCTCGACCAGAGTCCACTCGGCTTTCGCGGCACGACGCAGCAGCTCGATCTGCTCGCGCGTCAGCGGCAGCGCCGTGGTGTCCTTGAACAGCTTGCCGTTGATGCGCGGCAGCGTATCGCGAAGGATCACCGAGAAGCCGCCGCGATCCATTTCGCCCCACAGCGTGGCGACCATCGGCTGAAACTGCTCGGGTGAGTTGGCGACGCTGTCGAGCAGTTGCGCGAAGGAACGCGGCGGAATCAGGCCGACATCTTCGGCGAACATGCTGAACAGGCAGCGGGTGAGAAATCCGGCGACGACTTCGGGGCTGTGGTTTGTTCCATCGGGGCTCCGCTGCGCTTCGAGCGACTTGGCGATGCGGGCGAGTCGATCGGCGATTTCACGGGTGACTTTGGCGCTGGCGGTGGCCGGATCGAGCGAAAGCGGGTCAAGCCAGACGGCGCGCAGACGGGCGCGAACCTTTTCGTCGCGTAGATCGTTCAAGCGAATCCGGTGCGAGCGCGAATCGGGGAATGGCGTGTAGGTGCCGCCGCTGCGGGTGAATTCGGCATACAGCTCGATGACGTTGCCGACATCGACGACGATCAGGAAGGGCGGCCGGCCCTCCTCCGCCGGCAAGGCCCGCGCATAGTTCTCGGCCTGGGCGCGGGCGCGCAGCAGGGCGTCGTCGAAGACCTTGCCAACCGCTTCGGCCAGATTGGTTTGCTTGGCTTCGAGGATGTAGCAGGCGCGCCGATAGCAGTCGATGAAGCCGTTGGAACTCGATCCATCGCCGTGGGCGAATATGACGCGCCGCTCGAAGACGTAGGCATTGTCGCGCGCGTCGGCCTGCGCCGGATGCGGCTTGGGGAGTTCCAGAAGTTCGCACAGCTCGGTGATGAAGAGCTGATAGTTGGCGCGTTCGCTACCGCCGGCAGATTGCCAGCGGGCGATGAAGGCGTCGATGGAGTTCGGGGTTGTCATGGCGCAAAACGATGTTACCGCAAGGCACAAGACTCATCGTGCATATTTGGAAACCCGGGCCACGATTACTCGACGAGAAGCGATTCCTCGCGCGGACGCGTCGCATCGAAAGGCGCTTTTTCAAAGAAAACCACGGCACGCTCGCCGACCAAGGACTTCAGTTGATGAGCCAGCGCCAACCCTTTGGCATTCAACAGATCCCAATCCATGTTCATTTCAGCTTGCACACCTTGGCATGCGACATAAGCCTGATCGTAAGGCCATGCCCAAACCTGCAGAGCATGGTCCAGCGCTTCGATGCCAGGTACATCGGGAAACTCGGCAGAGAGTGAAATGCCTTCGCCATGTTCCCCCCAGACACAGAATGCATCGAGGTCTGCCCAGATAACGATGCGCGGTGGCGATAACCCGTGCCCTTCCTGCCAACTAATCGTGCCGTTCGCTCGATTTCCGCACCAAAACCCAAGCCAGGATTGACGCGGAGTGGCATCCCCGCTGCGATTGCATACGGAAATTACCGCACGCAAGATCGGTTGCGCGAGGTCGACAGGCAGAGTTGTCGGCCAAGCCGGCGCTGTGGCCCGAATTGCCATCGCAGTTGGCAACCCCGGATAGTTGGCGTGCCGCTCGGCCAGGAGCAATTCAGTTCCATCGGTCAACCCGCTGACTGCAAGGAGGTAACTCATGCGCTTAGTTTAGGCAATGTTTGCCGGACATAAATCAGCATCCTCGTCAAGGATGCGGATGCGCAGATCGGAATGTCGCAGAGCGTAGTCGACGTAACCGTCCGCGGCACTCTCATCCTTTACACGCAAGAAGTATTGCCCATCGAAGGTAACGCACAAGGTGCCCTCGACACCCGTGGCAGAACGTACTTTCGGTGTGTGGTGGCCGTAGTGGACTTTTTCAGGGAAAACCGGGGCAACCCGAGTTTCATTCATTTGATTCTCCTGGATAATGTCGATCCAGCGCCAACTTTAACGGCACCTTGCTGCGCAAAGCAATTACCTTCACGATTCATCCCAGCCATGCCATGCGTTCGCCAGCGCGCTGCATTTCCCACACCTGACTCATCACAGACGAATCTTGCGTTGTCAGAGAAAAGTCCTGTACGGTTGCCTGGAATGTCTCCACCAGTTAGCGGTACTGCGCGATGACTTTGTTTGCCTCTTCCGCCACGCGCGCTCGCAGTGCCGCCGGGGCTTCGACGACAACATGCGCGCCGTGGCGCTGGATGTCCATCAACAGTTCGCGCTCGTCGGCGTAAGGCACGGTGAGGCGGTAGCCGCCTTCGGGCAATATTTCGCCCACCTGATCGCGATGCCAGCGCTCTGAGCGCACCCAGCGTGCACGTTCAGGCGTGAAGCGCAGTACGGCTTTGGCCTTGGGCTTGCCGTTGAAGATGCCGTACGAGGAGGCGAAATGAGCGTCGAGTTTCGCTGCGGCAACATCACGGGCCTTTTCCTTGCGCGGTGCAACGCGCTGGATGGCATCCACCGAAAAGTTGCGCAATGCGCCGCGCAGGTGGCACCACGCATCGAGGTACCAGTTGTCGCGGTAATGCACCAGCCGCTGAGGCGAAACGACGCGCGTATCGAGCGTATCGCGACCTCGGTTCCAGGCGTCGATCTCGATGCGGCGGCGCTCCATCAGCGCCAATGCCAGCTCGCTGAAGAAGCGCGGTTCGACGCTACGCCGGTTCATCGTGAGCAAGCGCACGCGCTTGGCGATCTCCGCCGCAGGATGTCCGGAAGCATCGAGCAGCGCGGCCAGCCGCGATTGCAGCGGCGCCAACTGCGCGGCAAGGATGCCCGGCTCGATGTCGGCCAGCAGCTTCTGTGCCGCCAAAAGCGCATACAGCTCGCCCGCCGAGAACCACAGTCCCGGCAATTCGTAGGCCGGGCCGATGGCCAAGGCGCTTTCGAAGCGATAGCCGCCGGCATCGCGATCCCAGACGATGGGCGCATGCAGCCGCTCGCGCAGGTATTCCATGTCGCGCTTGAAGGTCGCACGCGATATGTCGAGTTCATCGAGAAATACCTTGATCGGAACCAGACGGCGCTCATGCAGCATCTGGTCGATGCGGTAGAAACGTTCGGTGCGGTTCATGGCGGAAAGTGTAATCGGTAGTGGCCTATAAATGCGAGCTGGATCGGCGCGGCTGCGCCAATCAGGTTAATCCCGCAGCGAAATGTTCAGTCGCAGTTCCGGCATACCGCCAGTGGAACGGCGCGATTCCGCATCGATACTAGCCAGCGTGGCAAGCAACTGCTTGCCGGCATCCATCAGGCGAGCGAGTACCGGATTGCAATGACGCGGGATGTAACCCAGCTTCAAGCCACCCATAGCAAGAATTTCGGCGGCCAACGGGTCGTGTGGATTGGCCGGTTCGCGGCGCAGGATCAAGGTTTCGCCGACCCGCAGACTCGGCACGGCAATGTCCGCCTGATGGTAGTAGATGCCGGCAACCTGGGTTTCGAGCAAGAAGATGTCGTGGCCGAACGGCAGGCCAAGTCGCTGACCAGCGAAGGTCTTCGCCATCAGCAATTGCGTGGCGGCGGTGATGGCAAGTTGCGTGTTCATGCCCGGCCTCCCGGAGAAATACCCAGATGCGCCATCGATTCGGCTTGCCGGATGAGCAGTTGCGCCAGCAGGCCCGACTCAACGGCGATGGCCTCTGCCAATTCCGCTTGACGGACGGCAACCCAGATGTCATCCATCAGCGATCCGGCATAAGAGTGCGGCGGCTCGGTTTTCAATCGAGAAAGGCGATCGGCGTGCGTGAGTACCAGCAGGCGCAGGCGATCAAGCTCGGCGTCGTTGTCGGCCAGGCCTTCCTGCGTGGCCGGTTCGCCGCGATTGATGCCGCTTTGCAGAAGTTCGACGCGACGTCGCACGGACCGGATTTCAATTTGCAGTTTCAGCAGTTGCAGTTCCAGTCGACCCAATGCCGCCTGGTAGCGCGCGGTCAGAAAAGGACCGGTCCTGGTTTGCATTTCATCGTTGCTCTCGATCAGGGCGGAAAGCTCTCGCCGCAGCCTATCGGCTGGACTTTGCAGGACGGTAGCGTCAAGCACGGCAATCATGGGCAGTTTCTTCCTTGACGGAGTTCGATGCCGGGATTGTGCACGCTCGGTAGCTCACAAACTGCGCCACCGGATAAATCTTTGGCGCCTTACCGCCAGCCCCGACTATCGGAAACTACGGCAGTTGATCCGGCCAGAGGCGCGAGGTGTGCACCACGGCAAGGATATGCACCGCTGGGCCGTTTTCCGGTAGGCCACAATATATGGATAGCGGCGGATAACCAGCTCGCGGGTTCCGGCAAGCCGTCCAGGCCGACCAATGCCAGGATGATCTTTCAGGATTTCCACATCACCGTGAATGGTCTTGACGACGCGGCGCGCGGCGGAGGGGTTGTCGCGGGCTATGTAATCCCTGATTCCTCGCAGATCGGCAAGCGCCTCTCCGAGCCATGAAATTTTTTTGATTCGGCCTATTCGGCAAAGGAACGGGCGACCTCGTCTTCGCTAGCGAATTCTCCCCTGTCCGCAGCGGCGATACGCGCCGCAAGCGCCTCCACATAGCGGCGGTCGGCAGCCAGATAGCCTGTCAATGCTTCGTTGATTATCTCTGCCTCACTGCGATGGGTCGCTTCCGCCAACTCATGGAAACGGTTCATAACATGTTGGCGCGCGGCATTGATGAAGGCGGCATCAGATTGCGCGAAGCTATCAAGCAAGTTCAGCAATTCACCTCGCGCCTGACGGTAACGACTCAGGCGTGGCCGGTCGCGGTACGACGCATAGGCATGCCAGAACGCTGCCAGCCTCTTCAGACGGTGCTCGGCGCCGCTCGTCCAGCGGTAACGTAAATCGCCGATGTCGAACAGCCATGCGATCAGCAATTGCTCCAGCGAACGGCCATCGGCGATTGCCAACAGCCGGTATAGCCATTGATGCTCGATGCGCGGAATCGACACGTGTTGACTGGTGCGCACCCATTCCTGCCGTTTGCCCCGACAGGCGAGAATAATCTGGTCGCGCAATTCCTGGCCGGCTGGCACATTCCAGAATGCCGGTCCTCCTATGGCTCGCCGCGCCAGATGAAGCAGCGGAGCGACCAGACGCAACGCTTCGGTATCGCCACGCGCCGCCAGTTCCGCGCGCATTTGCCCGAGCAGAAAGCCGCGCAAGGCGTTCATCTCGGCCACACCCAGGCTGGTCAGCTGACGAAACACGATGAACCCGCCGGGCTGGATCGACTTGCCCCGCGCCGATTGCGCCACAAGGTGATCGAGATGCAACGCAATCCATAGCGCGACCACGCGGTCAAGATTCGCCGGCATGCGAAACAGGATTCCCGGCTGCAAACGCGATTCGACTTCGGTGCCGGCTTTGCGTGCCTGTTCATGGGCCTTGATAAAGAGACCGATGCATCGCGCGAGCCGACGCGGATCGGCCGCAATCGCGGATTCGGCCAGCGTCGTCCAAGGTAAGGCAGATGCCAGCACAACCATGATTCGACCGTCAAGTTGGCGAATGCCAATAGCTTTTTCTGTGCCTGGATCCAGCCCCTGCGTGGCGCCCTCCAGATGCAGTCCCAAGGGGAATTGGCCCCCTTGATTTGGCTCGATGCTCACGACCTGCCCCAGAACCGGACGACAAATCCATGCACCGACTTCAAGCTCCGCCGCTGGCAACCAATCATGCTGCCGGGATAACGGGGAGCGCAGCCTCACAGGGCACACACAGGTCTTTTCCAGTTTGATCAATGTCTCGGGATCGTCAACCATGGCCAGGCGGCGATTCCAGATCAAACTTGGCAAGTTGAAGCGACGCCACACACCGGATGCCGGCGTTGCCAACGAGATATCGCAGTGATCGAACGACATCAGCTTGAAGATACCCTCGTCGGCGATTTCCAGCCAGTCCCATTGGGTCGGCGAAATCCGCTCGAGCACACGGCGGAAGATAGCGCACTGGATGATGTAACAGTCATGCAGATTCCTGTTGACCTGACGCACCCTTTCGCCTGATTCATCTGCATCGCCCGGAACTCTCCATTCAATTGGATTTTCCGGCAGCTCGTGCAGGCGCATGACGGCAGCTTGCACGCGTTGCGATGGATTGCTTGTGCCGAGGCGTCGCAATGCCGCTTGATAACGCGCTTCGTCCGGTATCGGCAAGCGCATGCCCTTTTTCAGCGTCGGATGCCACGTCATCAAACTTTCGATGTCGCGCAGGATTGTGCCGTACGCATCGTCGTCCTGACAGGTCCAGGCCAGATCGAGCATGATGACGATGCGGCGTAACCGGGCATAAACCCGCTGCAGGGGTCGTCCGCGACCGAACGCCCGCACCATCCGCCAGTGTTCGTCTTGACAGAGCCACATGTGACCGAAAAGGACGCCAGTCGATCCCTCGAACGCGACCGGTCGAGTAATCCCCGAGGCGGTGAATCTTTCTGGCCGAGATACGGATTGCATCTTGGTTCCTTCTTGCGCCTATCCGTCCTTCTGGACCGCGCTGACGACATACCAGATCACTGCGCACATGACTAGAAGACCGATAGTTGTGGAACCAGCGGCTAGCAAGACAATCCCGATCATGAACGTAACCAGCAGAATCAAGCCGAGGCCAAGTTCAATCAGTCCGGCGACAAGACGCACCAATTGTTCTAAGAACATGGAATACCGCTCCTGGATAGATGACGTAGCGGAGTCTAAGCGGCGTGTGGCTCAATAACTGCGCCACCATGCCATTCCCGCCCACACGAAGTGGACGCCACGCGTACCGGGCGATGATGCAGTTTCGGCGCAAGTTGCGACAGAAAATGCCTTTGATTCGCGGAAGGAGAGCCAGTCGTCAAGAAGAACTTGATCCGCTTGCGAATGGAACAACCGGGCTAGACAAACCGGTATTGATTGGCTAAGCTTGGCCAACCAAGAGCGGATGCGGGAGACAACCATGCAGGTCAACATGCTGGAAGCCAAGAATGCCTTGTCGCGCCTGGTGGCGGCGGCCGAGCGCGGCGAAGATGTGATCCTCGCCCGGGACGGCAAGCCGGTGGCGAAAATCGTGCCCTACCAGGCGCCACAGGTGCAGCCACCTGGTGCCTGGAAAGGCAAGGTAAAGGTCTCCCTTGATTGGGATAGCCCCGAAACCAACGCCGAGATTGCCGGATTATTCGAAGCATCCGCAGTGCGGAATCTCTGAGCATGTTGCTGCTGGATACGAACATTGTCTATCGATGGTTGATGGCACAGCCACTCTCGGACTCGCTGGTCCAACGTATCGTCAGCGAGGGTGCGCTGGTCAGCATTCTTTCGCCGTGGGAGATGCTGATCAAGCAGCAGATCGGCAAACTCGACCTGCCGACGCTTGATGTGGCGGGTGATATTGCCGCTCAAGGTTTTTCGCTGCTGGCGATCAAGCCGGAGCACTTGCTGGCATTGTCCGAGTTGCCCATGCTTCACCGCGACCCGTTCGACCGCCTGCTGTTGGCGCAGGCCAGGGCCGAGGGCTTGACGATAGTCAGCACGGACCGAATTTTCGCCGAGTATCTGCCGAATGTCTTGGTAGTATAGGGAAATGGGTGCCGTGTCGGGGTCAGGTCTTGCATTGCCACATTCCATACTTCGGGATAGGCTGTTGGTATGGCAAGGCCCTTCCGCATAGAACTGTTCGGCGGCTTGTACCACGTAACCTCACGTGGCGACCATCGAGAGTCCATTTACGCCCAAGATGCCGATCGCTTGGCATGGCTGGCTTTGCTCGGAGAAGTCTGCAAGCGCTTCAACTGGGTGTGTCATGCCTACTGTCAAATGACGAATCACTATCATGCCGTGCTGCAAACGGCAGAGTGCAATTTGTCCCAAGGTATGCGGCAACTCAATGGCATCTACACTCAGTACGTCAACCGCACCTACTCCGGCTTGGTCATGTGTTCCAAGGTCGCTACCAGGCGATTTTGGTGGAAAGGGAAGCTCACCTGCTTGAAATTGCCCGCTACGTGGTTCTCAATCCAGTGCGTGCCGGTATGGTCGAACAAGCCAGGGATTGGCCGCGGAGCAGTTACCTCGCCATGGTCGGCGAGGAACCCGCCCCGCAATGGCTGCAAACGGATTGGCTGCTAGCGGAATTGGCTTTGAGTCATCCGCCCCAATTCGACTACAATCGCGACCCTTTGCACTATCAGGTGCCAGCCGACAATTACGGAGATAGACAGCAATGCTCGACCTGACCGAATCCGAACCCAGCGCCGATGAAAATGATCGTGCCTCTTCCATTACCGAGCGCCTTCTGGCAGATGCCGAAGCCAAGGTTCGCGCGCTCGCCCAACAAGATGAAGTCCATGAGGATTTCGACGGCAAGCATTGTGTCGACTGCAGTGCGGCGATACCGGAGATTCGCCGCCGACCTGTCGCCGAGGGAGGTCACGGCAAGGTCCGTTGTTGCGATTGCCAGACGGTTATCGAGACGCGGAAGAAATTTTTTGCGGTATAGGCAAATGACTTTCGAGAGCTGTTGGCATCTCAATTGACGAAGCCGTTGCCACTTGCGAGTTGGCAAGCTTCGCTGTTGCTGATGTTTTTCCAGGGGAGCGGTAGCAGACCGGCGACCCTCTCCATGTAATTGATATAGCGTTCGCCGTGATACAGTAACCACAGCACGGCACCAAGGCGATGCTGGCCAGTGCATTGAAGCAGATCCGATAGGCCGGCATGAAGTTCGGGAAACGTGCTGCTGTCCACCGCTTGACGGTCAGTGATGCCTGCATTGAGTGCAGCGCGAAGTAGCTGATCCAGGCGATTACCATGGCGATCATGGTTTGACAGCGCAATCATCATCCCGGCCAGAAGACATCACGTTGACGCCTCCCACAAAACGGCCGCGAAATGCCTCAGGCACAAGCACCTTTTTCCTCGCCTGATAATCGAAGAACACAATGCCGGTTTTGCCTCGCGCCACTTCGCGAGCGCTCGCCTTGTCGCGCATCCGCCAGACGAGATCGCAGCCGGTTTCGTGGAAGTCGGCAGCACCCATCTCGACCACCATCACTTCGCCATGAAAGGCTTCCGAGCGATATTGCAGGGCGGCATCGGCGACTAGGATGCCGGACCCTTCGACGTCGAGTTCGCTGTAACCCAGAGACTTGAAGAGGCGGAGCCGGGCCTCGGACACCACGCCCAGCAACTGCGCGTTGTCTAGATGGTTGCCGTAATTGATGTGGCCAATCAGCAGCGTAATCTCGGTGGCAAACGGGAAAGTGTCGGGAAGCTGTATCTGGATGCGTGTCATGGAAGGGGGAAGTGCCAAGCCGTGCCAGAGAGGAGCTTAGTCTAAAGGGCGGCTTGCGGCGTAGGCGATTTGCAGTGCTGCGAATCAGAGTTGCGCCTTGGAGGCGCTTCGTGATCAGTAGCCGCGCCCGGCTTGGCGTCGTGCCAGACCGCGCTTGGCCGAGCGCTCGATTTTTTCCAGGAAGTCGGGAAACGCCAGCCCGTATTTGGCCCGCAATTCCTTGGCCAGGCCAGCGAGCCGGCGCCAATTGGGCTCGAAATCACGATCCTTGAAGGCTAACAGTATGTAGTTGTCCCCACCGTCCACTGCGAACAGGATGACCTGGTCGTCGAATACTTGCATGGCCAGCCCGATCAGCCCGGCATAACTTCGCTCGTCTCCGGCCAGATTGACGACCATCACGCCGCTGCCTCCCAGCTTGGTGTAGGCATGCTCGAAAAATTCCTCCTTGGCGAGGCTGGCGGCGACACCGGTGCTGTCAAAGGCATCCACCAGCAGCACGTCGATATCGTCTTCGGTCTGCAGCAAATACGCTGCCCCGTCAGCCTCATGCATTTTGAGATTGGGGCCATCCTGCGGCACCAGGAAAGCATCCCGCAAGGCGATCACGTCAGGATTGTTTTCCAACACAGTCAGTAGCGTGGCCGGAAGCCGGGTGTGGCAGAACTTGACCAGCGACCCGCCGCCGAGGCCGATTAACAGAATGTGCCGCGGCCTGGAGCGGAACAGCAGGAAGGACATCATCTTCTGCGTATAGCGCAGTTCCAGGTCGTTCGGCGCGGCAAGGCGCATGGCGCTTTGAATGAGACGACCGCTGAAATGAAGAAAGCGCTGCTCGCCATCGTCGATGACATAGGGCTTGGTGTAGGTCTCGTCCAGCAACTGCGCCCGCAACTTGCCGGCACTGGCCTCAGGTGGCTCCAGCATCAGGACGCGACTGCCGTTGGCGTCGAAGGGACTGGGCATTTCAAACCAGGGGGAGACGACGGGCATGGGGCGCGATGCGTATTCAGGAAAAACAAAAACGGGGCAGAATCGAATATAGCTGGTTGGCAACGCCGAGAGCAAACCATCGCGACGAATTGCCGAACTGCGCGCCTGAATTGCTACGCCATTACTTCGAACTCCACATTCATTGCCGATGGGTGGAGCCGTAGCGATGTCACGCCGCAGCCCCGAGTGTGCGGCAGTTCACGGTGACATTTCGGAGTAGGACGCTCCTGCGCGTAGCGATTCTAGCCAGGCCGACAAATCAAAGAATCTACCGAAATCGACGGCCACCCGGCAAACGCCGGTCAATCAGCGGCCAGGCTCGATTCAGAATCTCGCTGCGCAGCAGGAAGATGCCCAGCCCGGCAACGTAGAGAATCAGGCCGGTCGCCTGATACTGGTTTCCGGGCGCCGTGAAAAAGACGGCAAGCCCGATAGGAACGAAGAGATAGGGAAGCAGGCCAAAAAATAGGTCGGCAATGCGATTCATGTCTGCGCTCCTTTTTACAGTTTGCCGCGATTCTCAACCAAAAAGAATTATCGTCACCTGGTCCGCCAGTGGAAATCCATTCTGGGTTTCACCGTGAGATTTTTAACGATGGAGATCAGTGATTTTGACTCTGCTGGTCCGGGACGGAGCCTATGACAAGATAGCGTCCATGGCCGTCATCTTCGGCTCCCGCGCTTATGCAGAATTGGCAGCAATGGCTTATCCCTTGTGAGTGGATCGCAACCTGAATAGGCGTGCTCCGGCGACTGCGATGACCACCACGAAAAGAATGGTATTGGCTACTGCCAGCAGTAGCGATGTTTGCTTCGGTGTCTCCAAGGGTGAAATGACGAGCGGGACCATTTGATCAACGTGAGAACAAGGAGGAAAGATGCAGTCCCCCCGGAGCAGGCAAAGGTGCGGTATCAAGGGTTGATGATTGAAGGAAGCAAGCGCAGAAGTAGGGGATTCACCCATTCACGTTCGTCCGGGCAGTGGTCATAATCCGCTGGCAATTTAGCTGCACCTGACGGTCGGCGGGAATGAAGACATTATTCAGGTGCCCAACAAATCAACTGCGCGGCATCGTGCCTGCACCTCTTGACCAGATTCTTAGCGCCTGTGTTTCCCGACAAAATCTGAGCGAGCAGTCATGAGGCGAAGAGTTCAAGGTTGCCTGCATCGTCTATCTACACCCGGTGAGTTGTCGCCGACGGGTGTGTTGCTCGCTTGCATCGTCGCAATGACTTCGGTGTTTGCCGCTGACATGCTATATCCCGGCGAGATTCGCTTGCATGTGCTCTATCTGTTTCCCCTGACGGCCATGGGATTGCACTGTGAACGGCCAGTTTTCCTCATTGGTGGAATTGTCCTTGCTACAGCATTTCAGCTTGCCAATCACTATTACCATGGCCTCTCCGACGCAGCCTCGACGACCGACGCAATCCTGGTGTTAGCGGCGTCATGACAGCGGCACTCGTCGGCGTTCACACTTGGCGGCGGATTTTCTGGACGGCGGATAGGTTTGACGGGTAGACGAAACAGGGGCCATGACGGCCCCTGATTGGTTCAGCACGGCAGGTGATCAGAA
>CAISUK010000281.1 GCA_903888645.1 uncultured Pseudomonadota bacterium
CGGCGCCGGGCGGCCGAACAGCAACGACTGCGGCGCCAGTTCAATCTGTTCCAGCACCCGCTGCAGTTGGCGATTGGTGCGCTGCAAGTCTTGCGACAGGATCTCGACTTCGGGAAGTGTCCGCGTCTTCAGCTCCGTGCCGACCTCGCCAGCAACGCCGTCAAGACGCCGGCCGAGGCCTTGCATGGTCGGCACCAAGCCACGCAATTCGACCACCAGCGGCGCGGTTTCCCCGAGCGTTTGCTCGACGTGCACAAGGATGCGGCTCAGATTCTTCATGTTCTCGTCGGACAGGACTTTCTTCATCTGCGCAACCAATGCGGGGACTTCCTTGAGGCCGTCGCTGGCGGTTGTCAGATTGTCGATGGTCCGCGACACATTGTTGAGATTGCGCTCGTCGAACAAGCGGTTGGCGCGCGCCGAAATCGCCGCCATTTGCGTGACGATATTGCCCGACTGCTCCGCCAGCGTCTCGAGAAGCCCTGGCCGGAGCGGCAGACGCGGCAAATCACTATTTGCACCTACCAGCGGCTCCTGGTTCTCGCCGCTATCGTCAATCATGACATAGGCAAGTCCGCTAACGCCCTGATTGGCCAATTGGGCAGTCGATCCGCGGGTCAGGCGGATAGCCGCATCGAGACTGATGCGAACCAGGATATTGCGTGGATTGGCCGGGTCGATGGCGATCTCCTCGACCTTGCCGGCACGGATGCCGCGGTAGCGCACCTGTGCCTGCGGATTGAGTCCCGTCACCGAACGCTGCGTGACCAGATAATAGCTGCTGGTCGCTTCGTGCTTGCCGCCGAACCACCACAGGGCGGCCAGGCCGGCGCAACTCAGGAAGATCACGAACAGCCCGGCAACCAGCGCGTGAGATCGACTCTCCATGGCGTCGTTTCAGGCGCGCGGACCGCTCAGCACGCGCCGACCGCGTTCGCTGCGGAAAAATGTATCAATGAATGGATGATCGATCTGCATGATCTGCTCGATGTCGGCGCACGCCAGTATACGTTGATCGGCGAGCACCGCGACGCGGCTGGCCAAACCCGCCATGGTCTCAAGATCATGCGTAACGAGTACCACGGTCAAACCCAGTTCCCGGCCCAGCATGCGGATCAGACGGACAAAACTGTCGGCGCGATCGGGGTCGAGCCCGGCGGTCGGTTCGTCGAGAAACAGCAACTCCGGTTCCAGCGCCAGTGCCCGCGCCAGCGCCACACGCGTCACCATGCCGCCGGACAGTTCAGCCGGCATCAACCAGGCATGGCGTGGCAACAACTCCACCATGGCCAGCTTGAGCATGACCAGGTCATGGATCAGGGACTCGTCGAAGCAGCGCAATTCGCGCAGCGGAAAGGCAATGTTGTCATAAGCAGTCAATGAGGAAAACAAGGCGCCCTGCTGGAAGAGCATGCCAAACCGGCGCCGTAGTGCCCGGTCGCGCTGGATATCGTTACTGGCGAGCAATTCGCCAAACAGGCGAATCTCGCCACGGGTGGGTAACTGCAAACCCACCATCTGCCGCAACAGGGTGGTCTTGCCGCTGCCCGAACCACCGACCAGCGCCAGCATGTCGCCGCGAAAAACGCTCAGGTCGAGCCCACGATGGACCCAGACCTCGCCGAACCGGGTATCCACAGCGCATACCTCGATGACCGGTTCCTGGCCATCGCCGCTCAATGCGCTCATCGCGGCAGCATACCGATGTCGCGGGTCGCCAAGGCGAACAAGGAATCGGCGATGATGACCATGGTGATGGCCGTCACCACCGACGCCGTGGTGTTGGTCGAGAGACTTTCGGTATTGGGTCGCACGCGCAAACCGAAATGACAAGCGACCAGGCCAACCAG
>CAISUK010000282.1 GCA_903888645.1 uncultured Pseudomonadota bacterium
CGAAATATGTCACAGGCTACTGATAATAAGTGCCGTTATTTCTAGATTATGACGAAACGGACATCCCTAATGTCATTGTGCATTGCAGCAACTCTTGCATTAGCATTTCTGGTTGTGCCGAGGTGCGGGAATGGGCATGCTCTGAGCCTGTCACCGACGCAGCTGTGGTGTGCCACAGACAGCGCGCCGGATACAGCTACGTCACCTAATACCAGCCCAATGCTGCCGACCGCCTGTCGAGCCTCGCCGCGCCCACCGGCAAGACGATTACGCTCACCCGCGACATCGCCTGGCCCATCCATTCCCTGACCACCTTGGTTGCCGGAATCGCCACCGCCATCCAATGCAACGGCGGGTAGCCCATTGGCTTTCGAGTGATCACGCAGACCGAGCGTCCGCGTTGGAGGAAACGGTGGCTATGACAGCAAGGGTCGGAAGCCGAAATCGAGGCTGCAGGACCGAATGGCCGCTGCCAATCTAGAAGCCGCCCTTGGCGGTGGCGCTCAGCACTTTCTTGGTCGAAGGGCAGGTCCGGACTGATTGCGGCCATTCTTTCCCAAGTCGCCACCGACAGGACGGTGCCCAAAGGCGCCGTTGGAGAAAAACGGAAGCAGACCATGTCTACGAACCATGAATAAGGGAAAGCTGCCATTCGTTTTGTGAGGTTGGATCTTCGTCGCGAAGAGATCGGTGCAGTGAGCGTGTTCTGAGACCCAGATGGTCTGAGGTGCCGCTTGCTGGTTCAAGCACACATTCCGCTTGGCTGCATTTGATCCGATCCCGCAAGCATGAGACCGGCAATAGAAACACAATTCTTTGGACTGCAGATGGCGACTGGAATGCTTCGAAGCGGCACAACACTTCAGCAATGAGATCGCTCGTCAGATTTACAAAAAAGGTGTCCGATACCAATTCATTAACATTCCTTTGACGGCATATGCCATCGAAGCTAAAATCTGAGCATGAGTTGGAACGTTGAATACACCGATGAGTTTGGAGAGTGGTGGGATGGCTTGGCCGAAGATGAGCGCGAGTCGCTGGATGCTTCCGTACGCTTGCTTGAAGATCGTGGCCCGAATTTGGGGTTTCCGCACAGCAGCGGCATCAGCAGTTCGGGGCACGGCCACATGCGGGAACTTCGTACCCAGCACGATGGCCGGCCATTTCGAACTCTCTACGCGTTTGATCCTCGACGGTCTGCCATCTTACTAATTGGGGGAGATAAGACGGGTGACGACCGATGGTACGACGTGCATATTTCAATCGCCGACCGGCTCTATGACGCGCACCTGGAACAACTACGAAACGAAGGACTGATCAATGGCTAAACAATTTTCACAACTGCGTGCGAGGATGGTCCCGGAGTCGCAGGCCCGCGCTCAGGCTAGGGCAAGTGAGATGCTTGCCGAGATGCCGCTTAACGAGTTGCGCCAAGCTCGTGGTCTTTCGCAAAAGATGCTAGCCGAGGTTCTGCACGTTCAGCAACCTTCCATCGCCAAGATCGAGAAGCGAACCGACATGTATCTCTCGACGTTGCGCAGCCACATTGAAGCCATGGGCGGCCAACTGGAGGTCGTTGCACGCTTCCCCGATGGGGCTGTCCTGATTAGCAACTTCTCCGATCTGGGTAACAGCGCTGTGGGTTAACAGAATTCCAACATTGTTTGTCTTGACGGTGATGGGCGGTCTCCTGACCATAAAGGCATTGTTGGACGGAGCCGCTACGCGGAGAAGAACCAATTGGCCGCTGCACGAATTATTGTGTGATCTCACGCCCTCGCTCGTGAGGGGTGATTGTGCACAACTTCGTGAGGATAAGCCA
>CAISUK010000283.1 GCA_903888645.1 uncultured Pseudomonadota bacterium
CACGATTCAGGAAGAAAACCGAAGAACAACCAAACAGCGAAGAAAATCCCAGCTTCATATCCACGGGACGAAGAAAACCGACCCGAAGAAAATCCAGTTTCACGCCGGCCAAGTAAATCCAGTTTCACCTCGGCCGCGACAGATTCTGCCAGCAGTTCCTCATCCACCTGGTCGGCCAGCCATGCTCCATACGCCACGACGACATCCAGCCTGATGCGCTCCATGCGGCCGATCTCGTAATGCTCGCGGGCAAAATCGACGAAGCGATTCCAGCGATCGGCCATGGTATCGATACTGGCGAACGAGCACATCCCGCGCTCCAAGGCGATCCTGCCCGCGGCCTTCATGTCGCGCGCGCCAAGATCAAAGTTACGACTGCCCATAAAAATCTCCTCAAGTGGTTAGGGGGAATGAAACGGGTACGACAGGCACAGCAATGGGGAGGCAACACATCTGCCAAAGGAATTACCCTGGCCCACCGGCAAGACCGAAATCGAGTGGTGAGTGTTGGTTCACGCGCTGCGGGCGCGGACGCCGTGCAGGCAGGCCATGGGAGACGCCAACCCGATGGGCCAGTGTCAGACTTCATCGATCGTCGTCGTCCTACGGGCTGCCGGTCGAGGCAGGCAGGCTCACCAGATGTGAGCGAGCCATGGGCCCATCCACGGTCGACGCCGCGATCATTTGCCGGTGGTCACGCAATTTCATGCGCCACCGGCGGTCCGGAAACCCGCACTAATGCTGGCTTCCGCTGCTTCTCTCTCTGCCCGTCTCTGTTTGAAAGGGCCACTTCAAAAACGCGCAACTGCTGCGCGGGTGTGACATGAATGCTGTTTATTTCGTTTCCCCAGCTAGGAAAGCCACATCGAGGCCGTGGCGAGCACCAACGTGAGCGCGATCGTAATGGCGGGGAACCCAGTTGCGTCACCGAAATGCGGCCAAAAAGGGCGCATTTCGGGAATGCGCATTCACAGGGCTATGGATGCCAGAATCTGAAGGATCACTGCAGATGTTCTGGAGTGGCCTCGGTATCGGCGGAAAGAGCCAGCAGTCCTGCAGGGACTGTCGAGAGTTACTGGCGGGCTGCTCTTGCCGTGGTCCCGGTGAGATTACTATCCGGGACAACTACTGCGTCTCTAGCGAACCTGTCGCACAGCACCGGCCAGGATTCCGGCCGGCATCCCCGATCACTTCCACTGGGTTCGGCGATAGCGCTTCCAATTGCGAATGTCACGAGCGCCGATGCGTAGGTCATCATTGGCGTTAACCAGATTGCGCTGATTGCGGCGGGCACGTGGCGGAACTTCGCCATCATCCGTAAGTGCAATTGCATGGCGGCGGTCGTTCAGCGTTTGGGGACGACGGAAGTAATGGCCACCATGCCAGCGGAACAATCCGGGAACAGGGCCTTCCCCATTCCAGAAACGGCACCGGCGATAGAGTGACCAACTGGAACGCCGCGGCGACGAGATGGTGAAGTTCTCTGCCGTGAGGGTGCCCCCGAAGCCATCGCGCATGACATAGGGGTGGTCGATATAAACGGCATGACGCTCGAAAACCTTGCCGCCCAAATTCGACGTGTGCGAAAAGACCTGGAAATTGGGGCCAACGTTTTTCCGGATCCAGGACAGGCCCAAGTCGCGACGCGCCGACTGCTTCGAGGGGAAAACGCGAACACTGCCATCTCTGCCGAAAATGGTGACGGCAGTTTGATACGCTGGAATGACAACCATGACGACTCCTTCTAGGTAAGAAACCTAGAGGTCGTCGATTCGCACTCCCAAGATGGCTGAATACATGGTCGCTATTTTCTCACGCTTTGAATACGCTCGGTCATGGTGCTCGGTACGGCGCACCCTCAGATGTCGATGATCAGGTCCGGGCGAAACCCGTATCCCTCGCCGGGATAACCCTTCGGGTTCGAGACGACCCGCGTGCCGGCAATCTCGTAATCGACGGCATGGTGGCTGTGTCCATGTATCCACAGGGCGATGTCGTGCCCCATCAGGTGTTCCCACCGGTTGGCGTAGGCCGCTTCAAGGTGCGACGGCGCAATTCCACTGCCTTGCAGGGACGCCATCGAGGGCGCATGGTGGGTCACCACCACCGTCCGGCCGGAGAACGGTTCGGCCAGCTTGTGTTCGAGCCATTGCCTGGACTGGATGTTGATCCGGATGAAATCCTCCGGCACCACCTTGCGATAGTTGCCGGTGCGTATCGCCCGGAAATCCGCCATCGACGAACGGGCATCCCAGGTCGCCAAGGGCTGGTTGCCCGTAGACGTGTAATCCGTCCAGGCCGTTAAGCCGAGCAGGCGCACGTCGCCGACAATCATCTCGTCGCAATCCGCGACCATGAAGCGATCATCGTTGAACGCTGACATTTTCAGCAAGGTGCGATGCAGGTGCCCACCGTAGTACTCGTGGTTGCCCGGAACATAGAACGTTGGGACGCGGAATGCCTGCCGTGCCCACTCGACACCCCGCGTGCGCAACCCGATGTCGCCAGCCAGCACCACGACATCCGCGCCGTCGGCCGGAGGG
>CAISUK010000284.1 GCA_903888645.1 uncultured Pseudomonadota bacterium
ATAATTGCTGCATAGCAGCAAAAAAGTATTGACAGCAGCTATTTGATCCATATAATTCGAACCATGATGCACCGCAACATAATCCATTCCTCCGAATTTTGTTGTTCTCCAAGGAATGGCGGGAAGTTCGAATTAACCATTTCAATCTTAGGAGATTCAATATGAGCTACGCAACGCCAGAGCAATTCGCCGCCGCGAACAAGGCCACTGTCGAAACCTCGCTGACCCTTGCCAACACCGCCTTCGCCAGCGCCGAGCGACTGGCCGCACTCAACCTGAATACGGCTCGTACGATTCTTGAAGATGTCGTCGCCAACGCCAAGGCGCTGTTGAGTGCCAAAGACGTCCAGGATCTGGTCAGCTTGCAGACCACACTGGCCCAGCCGGCTGTTGAAAAGGCGGTTGCCTACTCGCGCAGCATCTATGAAATTGCTTCCCAGACTCAGGAAGAGGTGGCCAAACTGATTGAAGCTCAGTTCGCCGAAGCGAACAAGAACGTTGCCGTCGCGCTTGATCAGGCCGCGAAAAGCGCACCCGCCGGTTCCGACGTCGCTGTGGCTGCCGTGAAGTCAGCGATCGCCGCCGCAAATTCCGCATACGACAGCATGAGCAAGGCCGCCAAACAAGTCGCAGAAATTGCCGAAGCCAACGTCGCTGCTGCGACCACCGCCACGGTCAAGGCCGTCAGCGCAAATACCGCCGCGCCCAAGGCGAAGAAGGCCGCGTAAGAACGGGATTTTGTAACGTCTCCTCCTCCGGTTCCGTCAGGAACTGGATTTAGCCCCGGCCTCGTGCCGGGGTTCTTTTTGGGCCAAAAGCGGTGTTACTACGCTGATGACTGAAGTGTCCGCGCAGGTTCCACACCACTTAACTGTATGTAAATTGAATGTGCCATAATTGTTGCTTGGGCAGGCTGTATTGGTAAGTGTCAAGCCTCTTAAGCGGCAGATTTTATAAAGCATGATGTGATACGTAGTGCGCCTGAAGTTGGGCGTCGATCGTGAAAATTTTCAACGCGCCAGCCCGATCCATGTGCCAGCTCCTGGGAATGAACTGCAACACCCCGACGGACATCTGCTTTTCGTTCGAGGGTTTCCGCTGCCGAGGCGGGCAGACTGACGTGCATCGCGATGGCTGGGGCATTGCCTTTTTCGAGGGCGCCGGTTGTCGGGTGTTCATCGACGTACAGCCGTCGGCGGATTCGCCAGTAGCAGAGTTAGTCAAACATTACCCGATCCGTTCCACCAATGTCATCGCGCATATCCGCAAAGCGACCCAGGGCCAGGTCGCCCTGGAGAATACGCACCCGTTCATGCGCGAGCTATGGGGCCGCTATTGGATTTTCGCGCACAACGGCGACCTCAAAGGGTTTGTTCCGGAATTCGATGGCAGCTTTCTGCCGGTCGGCAGCACCGATAGCGAGAATGCTTTTTGCATGATCCTGCAAACATTGCGGCAACGCTTTCCGGTCGGTCGCCCGAGCAACGAAGCACTGTTTGCCGTGGTCCGCGAACTTACGGAGCGCATTGCCGACCAGGGCGAATTCAACTTTCTCCTCTCCAATGGCGACTTTCTCGTCGCCCACTGCACCGGCGATTTGTCTTACGTCGTTCGCCAGGCGCCATTCGCGGTGGCGCACCTCAAGGATCAGGATGTCAGCGTCGATTTCAGCGAAGTGACCACGCCCGACGACCGCGTTGCCGTGATTGCCACACTGCCGCTGACGGATAACGAGTCATGGACGCGGATTGCGCCGCGCACTCTGATGCTGTTTGTCGACGGCGCACCGGTACGAAACGCCAGTACCTTGGTCAACCACTCCAGCGCGCTGGCCGCAAGCTGATGACGCTGGAGGCAGCGCCAGCCCGGCACACGCCGCGCAAGCGTTTTGGCCAGAACTTCCTTTCCGCGCCGGGCATTGTCGCCAGGATCGTCGCCGCCATCGCACCGCAGGCAGATGATCACGTTGTGGAAATAGGGCCAGGCCTTGGCGCATTGACGCAGCCGCTGCTGGCGAAGCTCGCTCACCTCGATGTCGTGGAGATCGACCGCGACCTGATCGCGCGGCTCAAGGATGACTATTCGGCGGCGCAACTGACGATACACGAAGGCGATGCGCTGAAGTTCGATTTTGCCGCGCTGGGCAACAAGCTCAGAATCGTCGGCAACTTGCCTTACAACATTTCGACACCGCTGTTGTTCCATCTCGCCGAGTATGCCGAGCGCATCGTCGACATGCACTTCATGCTGCAGAAGGAAGTAGTTGATCGCATGGTGGCGCAACCCGGCGGCGGCGAGTTCGGGCGCTTGTCTGTGATGCTGCAATACCGCTTCGAGATGGAACGATTATTCATCGTCCCGCCCGGCGCTTTTGTGCCGGCGCCCAAGGTCGACTCAGCCATCGTGCGGATGCTGCCGAAGCCGCTCGAATCCTTGACGGTGAAGGAAGAGCAGACCTTTGCTCGCATCGTCACGGCGGCTTTCGGGCAACGCCGCAAGATGCTGCGCAACACGCTGCGCGAACTGATCAGTGAAGCCGATCTGGAGGGGCTAGGCATCCGCCCGACGGCGCGTGCCGAAGAGCTTGCGGTTGGGGATTTTGTGGCGATTGCCAACCATCTTACAAATTTCCGTCTTCCCGGCGAAGGCCGGGATCCAGTGGCGCCACTGTAACTTTAATCCCCCCCTCTCCCTCAATCCCTCTCCCGCGAGGGGAGAGGGAAGCCGTCTCCTCTCGCCCCTTGCGGGAGAGAGGCCGGGAGAGAGGGGTCAAGCCACCAACTCCGTCAGCCCCCGGCCCCACCGAAGAAGCCGATCCCCACCAGTACCAGCAGCGTCAGGCCGAAGCCGAGCAAGACGATGCCGAGGATCTTGGATTGGCGTGTGAACTTCGGCGATGGTTCATCGACCAGGTATTTCTCCAGTTCGCCCGAGTCCACCAGGCGCTGGTAATAGGACGGGTGATCCGCCCGGAATTCTTCCAGCGACTGCGTTCCGGTAAACATCACCACGTCCGGCGGCGGGAGTTTGTCGGGCCGGAAGTGGTTATTAAAGAAATGCACCGTGAATAGGAACACCGCCGCGAGGAAGGCTTCTTCGCCGTGGATCAGCGTGCCGACGTTGAACACCCAGCCCGGCAGGTACTGCGCCGTGATGTGCGGGAAAGCCAGCATCAGGCCGCTCCAGCCGATGATGTTCACACCCCAGAACACCGCCCAGTAATCGAACTTCTCGAAGTAGGCCCAACGGTCGAAGCGCGGCTTCGGTCCCTTGCCGAGGAACCACTTGAACATGCCGATGCAATCAGCCAGATCCTTCCAGTTGGGGATGAAGGAATCCGGGCCGAACCAGCGGAAGGTCTTGCTGCGCAACAGGCCCTGCATCACATAGACGAAATGGATGAGGAAGATGCCGATGAAACTGGCCGCGCAGACACGATGGATCAGGCCGACAACATGCGGGCCGCCGAGCGCCTGGGCCACCGCGGGCGCCCAGGAAGTCGAGGAGTAGAGCGCCGTCATGCCCGTCAGCACCAACGTCATGGTCACCAGGGCAAAGGCCAGGTGGGCAAGACGCCATCCCCAGGCGAAGCGCTTGAAGTGCTTGCCGTGATCAAGTTGCATGCCTCTCAGATTGATATGGTGTGCCGGCTTGCCTTCCCGGGCATCGTTCCATTCGCGGTAGTACCAGAGTCCGGAATGCACCCAGAAGAAGAGGAAGACGAAGATCAGCAACCCGCCCATGAACTTCGAGGCGATGTACATCTGCGGATACTTGGCGAGATCCTGGCTGTTGGCGTGCGGACCGAAGGAGGCAAAGCCCGCGGTCGCCTCATGCATGCCGGGTTTCTTGTCGTTGTGGCATTGCTTGCAGGTCTTCATCCGGTTCTTCGCCGAGACCTTCGATTTCGCGTTGTCGACGGCCAGAATGCCGTGGCTGCCATGGCAATCGACACAGCGCGCCGTATAGGTATAGCCGAGGCGATTGACCTGGCCGTGATAGGTATCGGTGTAACTTTTCAGTTCGTCCTTGTGGCAATTGCCGCAGGCATTGACGTTAGCCAGCTTGAAGGCATCCGAGGAGGTGCCCTTGATGCTATGTGTCGTGTGGCAGTCGGCGCAATCCGCCGACTTGACATTGCCCTTATCGAGCAAGGCTTCGCCATGCACTGATGAGCTATACGTCTGGTATTGCTCGTCGTGGCACTTTTCGCCGCAGGTCTTGGGAATTTCCCTGTGCCAGGCGTTACGCTTGGTCGTACCCAGGGGCGGCACGTTAAATTCATGCGAGTTGTGGCAATCCTCGCAATAGGCCTTGGGCCGCGACGGATCATCCTTGTCGGGGCGAGCGTGGAAGGATTTCTTGTAAGCCTCGGCGTTTTGCACGACCAGGCCGAGCCGCGCCTTCTCCTCAATCAGGTTGTCTTTCTGCACGGTAGCCCAAAGAGCTTCGTGGCAGGTGACGCAATTGGGTTTGGCGATTTCTGGATTTGCCTTGTGCTGCGCGACAGAATCAGTAATTTCCTTGTGGCAGTCGACGCATTGCATTTCGCCGTGCATTCCCCTGTAATACTTGGCGGTATCGATGGCCGCCAGCACGCGCTTTTCACCATCCTTGGCGGGCACTTCCAGCTTCCCCTTCCTGCCGTCATGGCAGGTCATGCAGGTGGCTTTGTCGAGCTTGCCGGGTTTGGCCGCCTCTTTGGCCGTCGCTTCTTCGGCACGGGCCGACGCCTGCCAGCAGAGCGTCGCTGCGGCGAGAAGCACGGTCATGACGACAGCTGGAATTTTTCTTGGGTTCATGATTTTTGACTCGGTGAGCACGACATGCGTAGCTGTTGCAACAATGGGTCACGCTGTCGTGGTGCCGGCAGTGGCCCCTAAACCATCATTTCCAAATCAGCGCAACATTTGCACGGAAACCCATGCGGGAATAACTCGTCGTCCCGGCGCAGGCCGGGACCCAGTAACCACCGCGCCTTCATCCTGGATTCCGGCCTACGCCGGAATGACGGCTGGAATTGCTACAGCGAAAGAATCCAGCCGACAAGATTCTTGATCTCGGCCTGATCCTTGGTCTCGATGATCTTGTGATCTTCTTCGCTGCCATCCTCGAGCTTGACCTTCGGGCCACTCGTCATATGCTTGATCAGCTTGGCTTCGGCATCGGCCTTGCCCTTGTACTTGGCGGAGATCTTCTTGTACGAAGGCCCCTTCTTGGTCTTGTCGACCGTATGGCACTTGAAGCATTCGCTTTCCTTGGCCAGCGCTTGCGCGGCGGCGGCATCGATGGCTGCAGTCGCAGCGGGTGCAGCCAGAATCAGTGCAGCAGCAGACAGCACGCAAGCGGTAACAGGCAAAGCTCTACTCATTTTGAGTTTCCTTTTCTCATGGGATGGTGGGTAACTGACTGGAATGACGGTTCTTCGGGCTGCCGCGCAGCATCAGCGCTAGCGGCTCTCGCCGGCCAAAAGGTCTCTCCGGCACCGACCAAGAGGCCGGAACCAGGAATCCATAAGGACTTCAAAGCATTTGTCTGCATTGCTTCCCCGGCCTCGGCCGGGGTGACATTCTTGCGCCGATAGTTCCTTGGCGGTGGCCTTACGCCAAGGCCAAGCCAAATCTCACTGGGACAGAATCCAGCGCACCAGATTCCTGACGGCGTCAGGGTTCAGATCGCCAATCGACTTGTGGTATTCCTTGTGGCCATCGGACATCTTGATCTTGGAGCCCGTTGTGACATGCTCAAAAATCACGTCCTCGGCTTCCGGGTTGCTCTTGTAGAAGTCCGCAATCGTCTTGTACGGTGGGCCTTCCTTTTTCTTCGTGATGCCATGGCAGCGCAGGCAGCTCTTGCTCTTCGCCAGCTTGATGGCAGCTTCGCTATCTATCGGCGCAGTGGCGGCCGTGGCGGAAAATGCAGCAATCATCGGGAGAATCCCGAAGAAGAGGAATTTGACTTTTGAGCGAACTTTCATGGCAGCCTCCAATAGCGGTTATATCAAGACTTCTACACGAACCAAGCCAGCTGGCATAGTGCCACCACGGCCTTCTAGTGCAGCCTGCGAGCATTGTCCTTAGAACAAATAAAGCGGTGTTGATCGAGGTCAACTGCCCGGCATTGCTGTTTCATCGTCATCGGCGAATTACGCCGACGCTTTCATACGTCCACACTACCGCGTCATTCCGGCTTGGCCCGAGGCCGTCATTCCGGCGCAGGCCGGAATCCAGAACGGCCCATCAGAACCGCGAAATCCGCCTCCCGCCGCAATAACGCGCCTTCACTCCTCATCCGGATCCTTATATTCCTTGGGCAAATGGTGGGCAATCCCCTTGTGGCAATCAATACAGGTTTGCCCTTCATCCTTTGCCTTCATGTGTTTCTTGTACACCGTCTGCTTCTGGATCTCGCCACTCATCGCCTCGAAGTTATGGCAGTTGCGGCACTCGCGCGAACCGACAGACTTCATGCGCTCCCATTCGTGCGTCGCCAGTTCCATGCGGTGCGCCTCAAACTTCTCCGGCGTATCGACGAAACCGGTCAGCTTGCCGTAGATCTCCTGGCTCGCCTGGATCTTGCGGATCATCTTGTGTGTCCAGTCCTTCGGCACATGGCAGTCGGAACAGATGGCGCGCACACCGGTACGATTGGAATAGTGAATGGTCTTCTTGTATTCCTGATAGACGGTGTCGCGCATCTCGTGACAACCGATGCAAAACTCCAGCGTATTGGTCGCTTCCATGGCGGTATTGAAGCCACCCCAGAAGATGATGCCACCAACAAAGCCGACGACGAGAAGACCAATCAGCGAATGCTTCGCGCTTGGCCTTCTTAGGGTTGTCCACAGACGCTTGAGGGCGCTGGGTTTTTCGTCAGCCATTTAATGAACTCCGGTGAGAAAATATTTGAGCAATTTGCAGTGATTCCAAAAAAAACAGCAGATGCCGAGTGAAAACGGGGCGGTTGGCCGCCCCGTTTTCGTACTCACGCGAATAAAGTCTAGAAGGTAAAGATGTAGGCTGCGCTGATTGCTTGCAGCGAGTAAACCGGCGCAGTCTGGTAGGACGGCAGGCCACTGGCTGGAAGGACGCCGGGGACGTTGTTGTAATAGATCCAGTCGTCGTTCCTCAGGCGTTGGAATGTGTAACCAACCTGCACTGCCGAGACCTTGTCGAACTTGTACTTGCCGCCGAGAGAGATGCTGATCAATTTGGTCGTGACATCAGGCATGGCGGCGGCCGGCAGGTAGGTTCGCGACCATGCTGTCGCCCCAGTACCGAAGTTGGCTGTTGTCAATAACGTAGACACATAGGTGCCGCCAGCGAAAGTCTGCGTGGTGACTGCCCGTGTGTAGCTGAGGCTGCCACTGACATCAAGCTTGCCGGCCAGCAGGCCTTTCTGCTTGGCTGTTATGCCAAGAGTATCGACCTTGTCGCGAACGTCAGTAGACCAGGCCAAGCAAGGATCAATCTTGGCGTTCGCCAGCTCTTGAGCGTTGGACGTGTATGCCGAGCATCCGACCAGACTGGCGGGGTCGGTATTCAGGGCCGTTCCCGTTGCCGCTGCGTTTCCAGCCGCGTTGCTGTTGGCGACACCCGGCCCCTTGGTGGCCGTACGGCGGTCTTCACGGGTGACAAAGCCCGTGATACTCAGGTTGTCGGTCACCGCCACCGCGGCATCGAGGTTCAAGATCCATGACCGGCCTTCGGTCAGCCCGGCGGCCGTATTGTTGTAATTATCCTTGTTGTAATC